>DATLZL010000160.1:0-21584 GCA_035574035.1 Binatia bacterium
GCGCCTCCCAGGGACCGCCATGCTCGCGCCACTCCTTGGTCGGGGCCTTCATGCTGACCACCTCCGTGTAGCCGAGCTCGACCAGCCAGGCGGCCGCCCGGGCCGAGCGGGCGCCGACGGCGCAGTGCAGCAGGAGCGGCGCATCCCGGTCCGGCAGCATCTCCGCCGCGCGCTGCCGGACCTCGGCCAGCGGCAGCAGGGTTGCGCCGGCCACGTGCCCCGTGTCCCACTCCGACTGCTCACGCACGTCGATGACGCGGTAGCCCTGCCGGGCGAGCTCCACCGCCTCGGCGGCATCAACTTCGCGGAAGCTCATCGGTTCAGGTTCCTCCTTCAGCCGGCGATCCGGCCAGTGACCGTGCCGTCGCGGCCGACGGTGACGGCGGTCGGCACGAGGGCGATTCCATACTTGCGGGCCAGGTCGGCGCGCTCTCGCACGTCGACGACCAGGCAGCGCCGGCCGGCGGACTTCAGGCTGGAAACCAGCCGGTGGCATTCGGTGCACAACGGGTGGCTGAATGCCACCACCACCTCGCCGGGTTCATCGGGCAGGTCGCCGAGCCCGAGCTCCTCCAGCTCGATCCTGTCGAGCGGCGATCGCCGTCGTCCGACACCGAGCTGAGCGGCCAGGCGATAGATCTGGCAGCCCAGGCAGAACCCGCTGATGGCGGCCAGGAGGGCAAGGAGCGCCACCAACAGGCCCAGGAGGTCGGCGACGGCCATCCATCCCAGCGCGCCGGCTACCGCCGCCGTCCCCAGGAAGGTCATGCCCACCTGGTTCGCGAAGCGCGGCGGACGGCTGTCCTCGATGGGTCCCTCGCCGAACCGGGGCTGGACGAGCTCGAAGTACACCAGGCACGGCAGGCAGTAGCGGCGGCCGAGGCGCAGCCCGATGGCCAGCTGGGCCGCCATCAGGCCGAGAAGCGGCCACCAGTCGCCGGCCACGGCCACCAGCGAGACGATGCCGACGGTGGCCTGGTTGAAGCGCGGCGCGCGTTCGTCGATGACATCCAGGTCTCGATACGGATCCGCGGTACGGATGGCCCGGGAGCGGAGATCGTTCTGCCGTGCGCCGATCATGCGCTTGCCACCTTGCTGATCCGTTGCCGATCGCCGCGCCCCAGGGCCATGCTGATGATCTCGGTCAGCTGGTCCCACTCGACGAGGAACGCGTCGTGGCCCTTCGTGGACCGGATCTCGTGGTAGCGAGCCTTCACGCCGGCAGCCCGCGCCGCCTCGACCAGCGCCCGCACCTGGCGAGGCCCGTAGAGCAGGTCGCCGGTGATGCCGACCCCGTGCAGCGCGGTACCGGCCGCAGCCAGGGCGCGCAGCGCGCCGGGGACGCCGCCCCGCTCGCGACCGATGTCGTGGGCGTCCATGGCCCGCACCAGAGCGGTGTACGCCCCGGCGTGGAACCGGTGCCGCAGCTTCACCCCCTGGTGCTCCAGGTAGGAGCCGATGCCGTCGCGGGTCTCGAAGTCCTCCTCGCTGCGGTAGGTGGTCATCGCCAGCTGGCGCGCCAGCTCCAGCCCGCGATCGCGGTCCAGCTCGATGAGCTGCAGCTGGATGTGGTTCCAGCCAGCGGCAAGGTTGCCGGTCCGGGCCGGCGCCGCGATGGGCATCACCCGACGGACGTTCGCCGGTCGCTCCAGGCCGATTTCGAGCGCCACCATGCCGCCCAGCGAACCGCCCACCACCAGCTCCAGCTGCTCCACGCCGAGCGCGTCCAGCGCCGCCCACTGGGCGAGGGCCATGTCGCGCGGGGTGATGGGCGGGAAGTCCGCGAGCTCGCGCGGGCCGGTGGTGCCGTAGCACGAGCCGAGGAGGTTGCAGCAGATCACCTGGGTCGTGTCGGTGTCGAGCGCCAGTGCCGGCCCGATGAGCGGCCGCCACCAGTCGCCGGCGGCATCGGCCGACCCGGTGAGCGCGTGGACCACCAGGACGGCTGACGTCGTGCGCGGCCCGTCGCGCCGGAACGCGACGCGTAGGTCGGGGATCACCGCTCCCGCCTCGGTCCGGAACGGGCCGAGGCGCAGCGGGGGCTCCCGTGGGCTCAGGGGGAGCAGCGTCATGCGGTGACCCCCACGCGTGTCGCCGCAGTCAGCGCCTGGTCGAGGTCGGCGATGATGTCGTCCACCGCCTCGATCCCCACGGAGAGGCGCACTAGGTCCGGCGTCACGCCCGACTTGCGCTGGTCCTCCTCGGACAGCTGCTGGTGGGTGGTGGAGGCCGGGTGGATGATCAGCGACTTGGCGTCGCCCACGTTGGCCAGCAGGCTGTGGAGCTTGACGCTGTCGATCAGCACGCGGCCGGCGTCGGCGCCGCCCTTGACGCCGAATGTGACGATCCCGCCGAAGCCGCCCCGCAGGTAGCGCTTCGCCAGCTCGTGGGTCGGATGCGACTCGAGGCCCGGGTAGCTGACCCACGCGACGCGGTCATCGGCCTCCAGCCAGCGCGCGATGGCCAGCGCGTTCGCGCTGTGCCGCTCGATGCGCAGCGGCAGCGTCTCGAGCCCCTGGATGAAGAGCCAGGAGTTGAACGGCGACAGGGCGGGACCGATGTCGCGCAGCAGCTGGACGCGGAGCTTGATGATGTAGGCCAGCGACCCGAAGGCGGACGTGTAGCTCACCCCGTGGTAGCTGGGATCGGGGTCCACGAAGTCGCGGAAGCGCGGGCTGGCAGCCCAGTCGAACGTCCCGCCGTCGACCACCACGCCCCCGATGCTGGTCCCGTGGCCGCCGATCCACTTGGTCGCCGAGTGGACCACGATGTCGGCCCCGTGCTCGATGGGCTTGGCGATGACCGGGGCGAAGGTGTTGTCCACGACGAGCGGCAGGCCCTGCCCGTGCGCGGCATCGGCGATGGCGCGCAGGTCGGGGACGTCGAGGCGGGGGTTCCCGATGGTCTCGACGTAGTAGGCCCTGGTGCGCTCGTCGGTGCGGGCCACGAAGCCGGCCGGGTCGTTGCCCTCCACCCAGCGCACCTCGATGCCGATGCGCGGCAGGGTGTAGGCGAACAGGTTGTACGTCCCGCCGTACAGGCTGGTGGAGCTCACGATGTTGTCGCCGGCCCGGGCAAGGTTCAGGATGGCCAGGGTCTCCGCCGCCTGCCCGGAGGCCAGGCCCAGGGCACCCACGCCGCCCTCGATGGCGGCCATCCGCCGCTCGAAGACGTCGGTGGTCGGGTTCATGATCCGGGTGTAGATGTTCCCGAACTCCTCCAGGGCGAAGAGCCGCGCTGCGTGGCCGGCATCCGCGAAGTTGTAGGAGGTGGTGGCGTAGATCGGGACGGCGCGCGCGTTCGTGGCCGGGTCCGGCTGCTGACCGGCGTGGACGCACAGGGTCTCCGTCAGCAGCGTGCGCTCGGGCGCGTGTCCGTTGCCGTTCGTGTCGCTCATCTGGGCTCAAGAACCTCCATCCGACCACCAGCTCTCAGAGGTTGGGCGAGCACGCGCCGGGTGGTCGGATGCGACGCGTCACCGCGGGGTGGATCGCGGCCTTCCGCGTCGCTTGGAGGAAATGAAGAAGCCGCACCCTTCGCTCGTCGCCGAGCGTTCGAGTGCGGCCCCGATCAGGTCCCGGGCTGACCCCGGGCGTCGATCGTCAGCAGCGTCCCAGGGTCAGGCCGATCCCTCCAGGCGGCGGGGCCGCCCGGGCATACACATGCAGGTCTGCTGCTGCGGAACGCGTAGAGGAGACATCTGGATGCGACCCTAGCAGGCCTGTCAACCCACCGCGATGTGCTGCATCTCCAGGAGCTCGCCGGGCTCCACCCGGCGACGAGCGGGGTGCGCACGGCCGCCCCGCACGACTACCTCGGCCGGGATGGGGTGCGACAGGAAGTAGGGCATCGACTCGGTGAAGCCGTAGGCCCCCAGGTCGCAGACCGCGATCGGGTCGCCCGGCTCCGGGACCTCCGGCAGGGCTCCCGGGAAGACGTCCAGCCCGGTGCACAGCGGCCCGGCGACCATGACCGGTTCGGTGGCAGCCGACCCAGGGTCGTTGGCCACCAGCCGCAGCCGGTGGGCGGTCCCCAGCAATGCGGGCCGGAGGGCGTGGTGCAGGCCGGCGTCCACGATGACCACCGCCCGGCCGCCAACCCGCTTGGTGTCGACCACCCGGGTGAGGAGGAGGCCGCACGGCGCGGTGAGGTAGCGACCCGGCTCCACCAGCACGGAGAGGTCGCCGAGGGCGGCATCGGCCTCCCAGGCGGCGGCCAGCCGCGCCAGCCCGGAGCCCAGCCGGGTGAGGTCGAGCTCCGGTTCTCCGTCGCCGTAGGGGACGCCCAGGCCACCACCGACGTCCACCAAACGGAGCGAAAAGCCGATGTCCCGCGCGAGGCAGGCGGCCAGGTCCACGGTGCGTGCCACGTGGGCCACGATCTCCCCGGCATCCAGGACGTTCGAGGCCCCGAAGGCGTGGATCCCGAGCAGGTCGAGCCAGGGCGATGCCTGCGCCCGCCGAGCGACGTCCCCGAGCTCGCCGGGATCGATCCCGAACTTCCGCCAGCCACTGCCCAGGATGGGCACCTCCTCCGCCCCATCGTGGACCGCCACGCGCAGGAGGATGGGCACCACCCGGCCGATGTCCGCCGCCGCCCGCTCCAGGCGCGCCAGCTCGGTGGCCGACTCGACGGTGACCGCCCTGAGGCCGACCTGTGCGGCTTCCCCCAGCTCGGCGTCCGTCTTGCCCGGTCCGGTGAACACGATCCTGTCCGAGGCCACCCCGGCCCTCCGACCGGCCTCCAGTTCGCCGGCGGATGCGACGTCGAGGCCGAGCCCCAGCTCCGCGAACAGGTTGAGGACGGCCAGCGACGGGTTGGCCTTGGCCGCGAAGGCGAGCGAGAACGCGGGCGGCAGTGCAGCCGCCAGGGCCGACACCCGCTCGGCGATGGCGTCGAGGTCGTAGACGTACAGCGGCGTCCCGAACTCGGCGGCCAGCCGCTCGGCGTCCAGGCCCGCGACGCGGCCGCCACCCACCTGGATCGCGGTCACCGCAGCGCCTCCTCGAGAGCGACCCGCGGCTCAGTCCGCCGGTCCCGGCGCTTGACGATCACCGCCGTGGTGAACCCGACCCCGTGCCGCTCCGCGAAGGCGCCGGCGGCGGGGCGGGTCCCGGGCACCACCACGGCATCGGGCGGCACCGCCAGCGGCTGCTCGGGCGTTCCCCGCAGGATGGTCTCACTCACCAGGTCGTAGATCCGGCTCGTCCCGGTGAGGATGACGCCCGCGCCGAGCACGGCCCGCCTGCCGATCAGCACGCCCTCGAACAGCCCGCACCCGGCGCCGATGAAGGCCTCGTCCTCCACAATCACCGGCCTCGCATTGGGAGGCTCGAGCACCCCGCCGATCTGCACGCCGGCGGCCAGGTGCACGTTCTCGCCGATCTGTGCGCAGGAGCCGACCAGCACGTGCGAGTCGATCATCGTCCGCGAGCCGATCCAGGCGCCGATGTTCACGAACGACGGCGGCATCACGACCACGCCCGGACCAAGGTGGGAGCCGGCGCGGATGCTGGTGCCGCCCGGCACGACCCGCACGCTCTCCAGCTCCCGGCGGGTCGGCAGGCCGGCCCGATCACGGAAGCGGAACAGGTCGTTCAGGGCGTAGGTGACGTCCTCCGTCTCGAACAGCTGGAGGATCTCCGCCTTCACATCTGGGTCGACCCGCCAGCCGCCGGGCGCCTCGGGATCGGGCCAGGCTGCCCGTCGCTCGCCCCGCTCGAGATCGACGAGCAGGTCGCCATTGCCCACCGTCAGGCCCCCACCGCGGCGGCTTCGGCGGGCGCGGCGCCGGCCTCGTGGAGGGCGGCCGCCAGACCATCGCGCAGGGCATCGTCGAGCGGCAAGAGCGGCAGCCGGACCCGATCGCTGGTGAGGCCGAGCATCGACAGCGCCGCCTTGACCGGCACCGGGTTCGGGGCGCCGGCGAAGTGGGCGCGGAACAGCGGGAGCAGCCGCTCGTGGATCGAGCGCGCCCGATCCCACTCGTCGGACCGCGCAGACGCGCACAGCGCGACCATCTCAGCTGGCAGCTCGTTGCTGGCCACCGAGATCACGCCGTCGCCGCCGAGGGCCATCACCGGGAATGTCCAGATGTCGTCGCCGGCCAGCACGGCGAACCCCGGCGGACGCTCGCGGCAGATGACCGCGATCTGGTCGAGGTTGTTCGACGCCTCCTTGACCCCGACGATGCGCGGGTGCTCGGCGAGCCGCAGCAGCGTGGCGGCCTCCACGTTCGACGCCGTCCGGGACGGGACGTTGTAGACCACGATCGGCAGGCCGCCCTCCTCGGCCACGGCCCGGAAGTGCGCCTCGAGCATGGCTTGGTTGGGCCGGTTGTAGTACGGGGCCACGACCAGGGCCAGGTCAGCCCCCAGCTCGGCCGCGCGGCGGGTGCTGGTGATGCTGGCGGCCGTGTCGTTGGTCCCGGTGCCGGCGATGACCGACGGGCGCACGCCGTCGCGTGTGGCGTTCGCGGCCAGCTCGACGCAGGTGGCGATCACCATCTCCCGCTCGGAGGGAGTCAGGGTGGGGGACTCGCCGGTGGTGCCGCACGGCACCAGCCCGGCGACTCCGGCGCGTACCTGGTGCTCGACCAGGCGGCGCAGGGCGGCCTCGTCGATGGAGCCTTCGGCCCCGAAGGGAGTGACGAGCGCGGTGAAGACACCGGAGAGGGTCGTGCTGCCCGGGCCTACGGGCAGGCGGGGAGGACGTGTAGTCATGCCATGACTCCTTGCGGTGACGCTGTGACGCCATCGGCGTCGGTGGTGGTAGAGAGGTCATCGAGGATGGCGTCCAGGTCGTGGAGGCCGGGGTGCCGTGGCGCAGCCAGCAACCAACGGGCGGCGGCGATCGCTCCGGCGGCGTAGGCCGAGCGGTCGCGCGCGGTGACCCGCAGCTCGATGGAGTCGCCCGGCGCGTCGAAGCCGACGAGATGCATGCCCGGGCTGGCTCCGGCACGCACGCTGGCGACCTCGAGCTCGTCCGGGTCCATGGGCCCGGAGCGGTCCTGTGAGCGGACGCGACGCTTCCTCGGGTGCGCCGCGAGGACGCGGCGCGCGATCTCCTTCGCGGTGCCCGACGGCCGGTCGACCTTCCCGGCCCGATGCCACTCCAGCACGTAGGGGTCGTACTCGGCGAGCGGCCCCAGCAGCTGAACCGCTCCGTCCACCAGGCGCAGGAACAGGCCGATGCCGATGCTGAAGTTGGCCGCCGCCACGGCGCTGGCCTCGGCCGCCAGCAGCCGCCGCTCGACGGCATCTCGGTCCGCGTCCCATCCGGTGGTGCCGATCACGAAGCGGCGACAGCCGCCAGCCAGCCCCGCCGTGATGTTCGGTGCCACGGCATCGGGATTCGAGAAGTCGAAGACGACGTCGATGCCGGCAAACACATCAGCGGGGTGGCCGCCGGCGTCCGGGCGGCCGCGGACCTCGACGTGCTCACCGGCCGCGCGCAGGGCGTCGGCCAGCGCGAGGCCCATCGGGCCGTTGCCGAGGACGAGTGTCTGCATCGGTGCTCCCTCCGCTGGAGGGGGCCGAGGGCGCTGAGGCTGACCGGCAAACGAAAAGGGCCGCGATGCCGGAATGGCAAATGCGGCCCTTGCGGCGGAGCCTCCGCGCCCCGGAGGCCCCACGTGCTGATTCTGGATCGATCGACGCGCGCGCGGCCTCCTAGGCCCGTGCCTCCCGGCAGGGCCGCTCGAGCTTGGACTTCAGTTTTCGCTCGATGCCGCAGCTCACGATCCGCACCCTAGCAGGGCTGTCAACCCGTGGCCGATCAGCCGTTGTACAGGCGCGAGATGGCGTTCACCGTCCGCGACCGGACCTCGTGGTCCGGTGCCGCGTCGTGGCGATCGGTCGCGCCGGGGGAGGGAATGCGGCTCGCCACGTCGATGGCGCGGTCGGCCAGGTAGCCGTTGATCGCGTCGACGTAGGCCGACAGGCTCGCCTCGAGCACGTTCTCGTGCGTCGCGCGGCCGGGATAGATCGGCGCCGTCTCGCCGTCGCGCGGCCGCAGGCTGACGGTCACCTCGGCGGTGGTGTCGTGCCCCTCTCCGGTGGCATGCACGTCGTAGGTGGTGAGCTGCAGGCCGTTGCCCAGAAGCGAGGCCAGCGCCTCGTCGACCGCCCGCATCAGGGCGTCCACGGCCCCGTTGCCGGTGGCATGCGCGCGCCAGTGCCACCCTCCGCCGTACAGGACGAGGCTGGCGCGGCTGTCGCGCTCGCTGCTGGAGCTCACCGTCCAGCGCTCGACGCTGATCTGCGACGCGCCGGCCTCCTCGACGGGTGTGCTGGGCTGTATGGACGTCATGGGTGGCTACCTCCGACAGGGATGGAATTCAGACCGGCGTGAGCCAGTCGTGATAGCGAGGGTCTCGGCCGCGCACGGCGGCGAAGTAGCGGGCCTGGAGGTCGGTCACGACCGGGAAGTCCCCAGAGCCGACGATCCGGCCGTCGATCTGGGCCACCGGCGCCACCTGGACGCCGGTCCCGGTCAGGAACACCTCGTCGGCGAGGTAGAGCTCGGTGCGGTCGATCTTGCGCTCCTCGACCTCGTAGCCGGCATCGGTCGCGATGCGGATCACGGCCGCGCGGGTGATGCCGGGCAGGACGTCATCGGCCAGCGGCGGGGTCGCGACCGTCCCGTCGTGGACGACGAACAGGTTGGCCGCCGACGCCTCGGCGACGTGGCCGTCGGCCGCCAGCAGGATGGCTTCGCCGTAGCCGGCGGCGTGCGCGTCCTCGGTGGCGAAGCAGGCGTTGACGTACGAGCCGCTGACTTTGCCGCGCGCCGGGATGGCGTTGTCGTTGACCCGCTGCCAGGCCGAGATCGTCGCCCGCAGCCCATCGGTCGGGACGTAGTCGCCCAGCGGGAAGCTGAAGATCGCGATCCGATCGACCAGGTCGCTCAGCTGCAGGCGGATCGAGAGCGCGGCCTTGTACAGCAGGGGGCGGATGTAGACGTCGCCCTCGTGGCCGTTGCAGCGCAGCAGCTCCCGCGTGACCTCGACCAGCTCATCGGGCGTCTCGTTGACCGAAGCGCGCAGCAGCCGGCCGTTGTGCAGGAGCCGGCGGTAGTGCTCGTGGGCGAAGAGCAGGGCCAGCGAGCCGTCGTGCTGGCGGTAGGCGCGGATGCCCTCGAAGACGGCGGTGCCGTAGTTCAGCGCGTGGGTGGCGATGCTGACCCGAGCCTCCTCGATCGGCCGCAGCCGGCCCTCGAAGTACGCCCAGGAGCCGATGTCCAGCTCGGTCCCATCGCCGGCGGGGCGTACCGCGGCCGACTTGTGGTTCTGTTCGGTGCGCTCTTCGTCGCTGATCATGCGGGCGTTCCCTTGCTGGGGCCGGCGACGGTCGCCGCCCGGCCGGTTGGATGTCGACGTCGCGCAGGTGCCGCACCTTTGGGTCTGCGCTGACCTCCGCGAGGCACCGCCGCGGGGCGCTGCCGGTCAGGTCCGAGGCGGAGGAGGGCGTACTCGAACGAGTCGCGGAGCGCCTCCACCGAGGCGGCGATGATGTTCGTGTCCGCCCCGGCGGTGACCCAGGTGCCGGCCTGGCTGCCGGTCTCGATGACCACGCGGGTGCGGGCGGCGGTGGCCGCCTCCCCGTCCAGGATCCGCACCTTGTAGTCGACGAGGTGGATCTCATCCAGGACCGGGAAGAAGGCAGCCAGGGCCTTGCGCAGCGCGCGGTCCAGGGCGTGGACCGGGCCGTTCCCGTCCGCCGCGGTGTGGTGGAACTCGCCGTTGACCTCGACCCGCACGCTGGCCTCTGCGCGCCGGTTCGCCTCGCCGCGCTGCTCGACCAAGACGGTGAAGTCGAGGATGCGGAACGGGGGCTGGTACCCGGGCTGGATGCGTCGCACCAGGAGCTCGAACGACGCCTCGGCACCCTCGAAACTCGTGCCGTCGGCCTCCAGGCGCTTCACCAGTCGCGACAGCTCGAGCGGATCCACCGCGTCGCCGGCCAGCTCCTCGAGCTGCGCCGCACGCCAGGCCGCGTTGGCCCGCCCGCCCAGCTCGCTGACCACGAGGCGCATCTCACCGCCGACCAGGGCCGGGTCGATGTGCTGGTAGGCCTGCTGGTGGCGCAGGGTCGCGGAGCCGTGGACGCCGCCCTTGTGGGCGAAGGCGCTGCCGCCGACGTACGGCTGGTACGCGTCCGGCGTCATGTTGGCCACGTCGGCCACGAACCGGGACAGATCGGTGAGCCCGGTCAGGTCCGCACCGGAAGGGACCGTGGGCCTGGCCAGCTTCAGGGCCAGGTTGGCCCAGATGGTGACCAGGTTGGCGTTGCCGCAGCGCTCGCCATAGCCGTTGATCGTCCCCTGGACGTGGCGCACGCCGGCCGCGACGGCGGCCAGGGAGTTCGCCACCGCCAGCCCCGCGTCGTTGTGGACGTGGATGCCCCAGGTGACCGGATGCCCCACCTCGCCGATGACCGCGCGGGTGATGGCCCCCACCTCGTCGGTGAGGCATCCGCCGTTGGTGTCGCACAGGACCACGCTGGTCGCGCCGGCGTCGATGGCGGTGCGCAGGGTGGCCAGCGCATAGGCGGCATCGGCCTTGTAGCCGTCGAAGAAGTGCTCCGCGTCGTAGATGACCTCGCGGCCCGCCTGGCGCAGGTGGCGGACGGAGTCGCCGATCATCGCCAGGTTCTCCTCGGGGGTGGCGCCCAGCACGTCGGCGACGTGCAGGAGCCAGCTCTTGCCGAAGATGGTGACCACCGGCGTCTCCGCGGCCAGCAGGGCGGCCAGGTTCGGATCGGTCTCGGCGCGCTGGCTGCGGTGGCGGGTGGAGCCGAAGGCGGCCAGCCGCGCGGTCCGGAAGGTGGTCCCGCGGGCCAGGGCGAAGAACTCCTCGTCCTTCGGGTTCGAGCCGGGCCAGCCGCCCTCGACGTACGGGAAGCCGGCCTCGTCCAGGCGCCGCGCGATGCGCAGCTTGTCGGACAGGGACAGGACCATCCCCTCCTGCTGGGTTCCGTCGCGCAGGGTGGTGTCGTAGAGGAGGATCGGCTCGGTCACTGGACGGTCCCCGTCAAGGTCGCTGCGGCCAGGTGGGCGAGCAGGGCTCGCTCGACGTCGGTGGTCGTGGCATCGCCTCCCAGGTCGGGCGTCCTGGGGCCGCCGGCCAGGACCCGGTCGACCGCGGTCTCAACGGCGCGCGCCGCGTCCGGCTCGGCCAGGGACCAGCGAAGCATCATGGCCGCCGAGGCGACGGTCGCCAGCGGGTTGGCCACGCCCCGCTTCGCGATGTCCGGGGCGCTGCCGTGGACCGGCTCGTAGAGCCCGAACCGACGCCCCTCGCCGCCGAGCGACCCCACGCTGGCCGAGGCCAGCAGGCCCATCGATCCGGCGACGGCGGCGGCCTCGTCGGACAGGATGTCGCCGAACAGGTTCTCGGTGACCAGCACGTCGAAGCGGCGCGGGTCGGCCACCAGCGCCAGGGCGGCCGCGTCCACCAGCATGTGCTCGACGGTGACGGAGCGGTATCGGTCCGCGACCTCGACGACGACCTCCCGCCAGAGCCGGCTGCTGGCGAGCACGTTCGCCTTGTCGACGCTCGTCAGGTGGCCCCGGCGACCCTCGGCCAGCCGGAAGGCCAGGTCGACGACCCGCTCGACCTCAGGGCGCGAGTAGCGCAGCGTGTCCACCGCCGCCGGCGTCCCGTCCGGCAGCGTCTCGTGGCCCTGGGGGCGGCCGAAGTACAGGCCGCCGGTCAGCTCGCGCACGATGAGCAGGTCGGCGCCCTCCCTGATCTCGGGGCGCAGCGGCGACGCGCCGGCCAGGGCGGGATGGGCCACCACCGGCCGCAGGTTGGCGAACAGGCCGAGCCCCTTCCGCAGGCCCAGGAGCGCCTGCTCGGGACGGACCGCGGCGCGCGGGTCGTCCCAGGCCGGCCCACCGACCGCCCCCAGCAGGACCGCGTCGGCCCGCCGGCAGGCGTCCAGCGTCGCCTCGGGGAGCGGCACGCCCTGCGCGTCCATCGCCGCTCCCCCGACGGCGTGCTCATCCCAGGTGACGCGGTAGCCCACCGCCTCCCCGGCGGCATCCACGCAGCGCCGGGCGACGGACGTCACCTCGGGGCCGATGCCGTCGCCGGGCAGCAGAACGACGCGATGCTCCCTCACGAGGTGGCCTCGAGCCGTGCGCCGGCATCCACGGCTGCGCCGGCGTCCGCGGCTGCGCCGGCATCGCCGCCTGCGCCGGCATCGCCGCCTGCGCCGGCATCCGCGGCTGCAGCCTCCTTCGGCGCCTCCTGGGATCGGGCCGCGGCCTGGTCGGCCAGCAGCTTGTTGATGGCGGCCACGTAGGCCTGCAGGCTGGCCTCCACCACGTTCGTCGACAGGCCGTGGCCGGTGTAGCTGGCCACCGGTGCCCCCGGCCGCGGTGGATGGCTGATCTTCACCGTCGCCTCCCCCTGGGCGTCCTCGCCGGCCCCGACGCTGCGCAGGTGGTAGTCGACCAGCCTCGGGCGTCCGCCCAGCAGCGGCTCGAGCGCGTTGTCGACCGCCTTCAGCAGGGCCTCGACCGGCCCGTTGCCCCCCGCGAAGGCGCGGTAGGTCCGGCCGTCGCAGAAGAGCGACACGTTGCCGCTGCTCGACTCGCCGTGGCGGCTGGCCGCGGCCCAGTGCTCGAGCTGAACGAGCTGCGGCACGGGGTCTGCGTGCTGCTCGGCCAGGGCCAGCAGGTCCTCGTCCGTGACCTGCTTCTTGCGATCGGCAAGGGCGATGGCCTCGGCGTAGACCGTGTCCAGGTCGGTCGCATCGAGCTCGATCCCCAGCCGGCGCAGGCGCTCGGCGAACCCGCGCCGCCCGGAGAGCTTGCCGAGCGTCAGGACCGAGCCGGCCAGCCCGACCGACTGCGGCGTCATGATCTCGTAGGTCAGCGGGTTCTTGAGGAAGCCGTCCTGGTGGATGCCCGACTCGTGAGCGAAGGCGTTCCCGCCGACGACGCTCTTGTTGGGCTGCACCGGGATCCCGGTCAGGTAGCTGACCAGGCGGCTCGACGCCGTGAGCTGCTCCGTCGCCACGCCGCTCACCGCGTTCGCGAACCGGGAGCGCCGCGTCCGCAGGGCCATGACCACCTCCTCCAGGGAGGCGTTCCCGGCGCGCTCGCCAAGCCCGTTGACCGTCACCTCGGCCTGGCGCGCGCCGGCGCGGACGGCGGCCAGCGTGTTCGCCGTGGCCAGGCCCAGGTCGTTGTGGCAGTGGACGCTGACCAGCGCACGCGTGCCGAAGCGGCGCACCACCTCGCGCACCAGGGCGGCGAACTCCCGCGGCTCGGCATAGCCGACCGTATCGGGCACGTTGATCACCGACGCGCCGGCGCTGACGGCCGTCTCGTAGGCCGTGAACAGGTAGTCCGGGTCGCTCCGCGTGGCGTCCTCGGCACTGAACTCGACCTCCTGGTCGGGCCCCACCAGCCGGCGGGCCTGCTCCACGCATCCGCGGATGCGCTCCAGCACCTCCTCGCGCGACGCGCGGAGCTTGTGCGCCAGGTGGATGTCGCTGGTGGCGATGAACACGTGGAGCTGGGTGCGGCGGGCGGGCGCCAGGGCTGCCGCCGCCACGGTCACGTCCGCCGGGACGCAGCGCGCCAGGGCGGCGATCGCCGGGGCCCCGTCCTGGCCGCCCACCTCCTCGGCGATGCGGCGCACGGCCGTCGCCTCGCCGGGCGATGCCGCGGGGAAGCCGGCCTCGATGACGTCCACCCGCAGCCGCGCGAGCTGCCGGGCGACCTGCACCTTCTCGTCGACGGTCAGGGCCGCTCCGGGGGTCTGCTCCCCGTCACGCAGGGTGGTGTCGAAGATCCTGATCCGTGGCGCGCGCGGCATCAGGCCCCTCCTCCGGACGCGGCCGCCGCGCTGGGGACCTCCGCGTCGGCTGCGGCCCGGCCGGCCTCGGTGCCGGCCCAGCCGGCCGGCGGCTGCTTGGGGTCGACGAAGCTCATCTGCGAGCGAAGCTCGGCGCCGACCCGCTCGATCCGGGCGTTCGCGTTGCGGGCCCGCAGGCGCCGGAACTCGGGATTGCCCGCCGCGCCGTCCGCGATCCACCGCCGGGCGAAGCTTCCGTCGCGGATCTCGCCGAGGAGCTGGCGCATGACGTCCCGCACCCGGTCATCGATGAGTCGCGGGCCGGCCACGTAGTCACCGAACTCGGCGGTGTCGCTGATGCTGTAGCGCATGTAGCCCAGGCCGCCCTGCCACATCAGGTCGACGATCAGCTTCAGCTCGTGCATCGTCTCGAAGTAGGCGAGCTCCGGCTGGTAGCCGGCGTCCACGAGCGTCTCGAAGCCGGCCTGGACCAGGGCGGTCACGCCACCGCACAGCACCGCCTGCTCGCCGAAGAGGTCGGTCTCGGTCTCCTCGGCGAAGGTGGTCTCCAGGACGCCGGCACGTCCGGCGCCGATGGCGGCGGCGTAGGCCAGGGTGCGGGCGCGCCCGGTGCCGGTCGTGTCCCGATGGACGGCGAACAGCGTCGGCGTCCCACCGCCGGCCTCGAACAGCCGGCGCACGATGTGGCCGGGGCCCTTGGGCGCGACCATCCCGACGTCGACCGAGCCCGGGGGATCGATCTCGCCGAAGTGGATGTTGAAGCCATGGGCGAAGAGGAGCAGCGCGCCGTCCCGCAGGTTCGGCTCCACCTCCGAGCGGTAGATGGCCGGCATCGCGGTGTCGGGCACCAGCAGCACCACCACGTCGCCGGATGCGACCGCCGAGGCGGGGTCGGTGACGGAGAGGCCGGCGCTCCGCGCGCGCTCGGCCGACGCCGAATCGGGCCGCAGGCCCACGACCACCTTCACCCCGGAGTCGGCAAGGTTCCGGGCATGGGCCTCCCCCTGGGAGCCGTAGCCGATAACGGCCACGGTCTGGCCGTCCAGGGATGACCGGTCGATGTCGCGGTCGTAGAGCAGGGTGGTCATGCGCTGCTGTCTCCAAGCTGTGGGGCGGTGGGTTCGGACGATGTGGCGGCGCCGATGGCCATGGCCACCGATCCGGCACGGACCAGGGAGCGCAGGCCGGCGCGGCGCAGGATCTGGAGGGCACCCTCGATCCGGTCGGGCGTGTCCGCCAGGCGCAGGCGCCACCCGTCGGGGTTCGTGGCGAGGAGCTCGCCGCCGGCCTGGGCCATCGCCTCGCGGACGGCGGCTTCGGCCTTCGGTCCACTGGGCGGCTCGACCTCGGCCAGGGCCAGCTCGAGCTCGAGCCGGGGACGGTGGGTGAGGTCGGTGACCTCGAGCACGTCGACGAGCCGCTCGAGCTGGGCGATGACCTGGTGGGTGTGCGCCTCGTCCCCGCGGACGACGATGGTCATCCGCGAGCGACCCGCTTCCTGGGTGGAGCCCACCGTGAGCGAGTCGATGTTGAAGCTGCGCGCCCGGAGCAGGCTCGCGACGCGGTTCAGCGTGCCCGGCCGGTCCACGACCAGCGCGGACACCACGTGGCGGGTCTGCGGAGCGGTGCGGTCGGCGTGGCTCATCCCCGCTCCTCGTCGATGAGCTCCGACAGGCCCGCCCCGGGCGGCATCATCGGGTAGACGTTCTGCTCATCGGCCAGCTGGAAGTCGATGAGCGCCGGGCCCGGCTCGGCGCGCGCCGCCGCGATCACGCCCGGCACCTGCTCCGGCCGGTGGACGCGGAAGCCGGCCATGCAGTACGCCTCGCACAGCTTCACCAGGTCCGGCCCGAACAGCTCCGCCGAATGGTAGTTGCCGTCGTAGACGAGCTCCTGCCACTGCCGGATCATCCCCAGCTTGCGGTTGTTCAGGACCGCGATCCGGATGGGGATCTGCTCCGAGACGATGGTCGCCAGCTCCTGCTGGGTCATCTGGAAGCCCCCGTCGCCGGTGATCGCCCACGTCTCGTGGCGCGGCTCGGCCAGGGCGGCTCCCATGGCGGCCGGGACGGCGTACCCCATCGTTCCCAGGCCGCCCGACGACAGGTGGGCGTAGGGCCGGCGGAAGCCGAAGTAGCGGGCCGCCCACATCTGGTTCTGCCCGACGTCGCTGACCAGGGTGGCCTGGTGCTCGCTCGCCTCGCCGATCTGGGCCACCACGTAGTCGGCCGACAGCCGCCCGTGCCGCCAGCCGCCGGAGCCGTGCCACGAACGGTTGAGGCTGACCGCGCGCCACTCCTCGATCTGGGCCAGCCAGGCGTGCCGCGGCGTGCACTCCGGCAGCCGTCGGAGCAGCGCGGCGAGCAGGTCGCCGGCGTCGGCCACGATGCCGAGGTCGGTTCGCACGTTCTTGCCGATCTCGGAACGGTCGACGTCGACGTGGACGATCTTCGCCCGCGGCGCGAAGGTCGACACCTTGCCCGTGATCCGGTCGTCGTACCGGATGCCGATGCCGATCAGCAGGTCGCAGTGCTGGATCGCCTTGTTGACGTGCATCCAGCCGTGCATCCCCGCGTAGCCCAGCGACAGCGGATGGGTCTCGTCCAGGTTGCCGATGCCCAGCAGGGTGTGGGCGACCGGGACCTGCGCGCGCTCGGCCACCCGGCGCAGCAGGTCCACCGCCTCCGGGCCGCTGATCTGGACGCCGTGGCCGGAGAGGATCAGCGGGCGCTCCGCCCTGGCGATCAGGTCGACCAGCTCGTCGGCCTCCGGAACGTCCCCGCGGACCGGACGCAGCAGGCCCGGCAGGCGCAGCTCGTGTGGGGCGGGAACCGGGGCCGACGTCTCGAGCTGCAGGACGTCCTTCGGGAAGTCGAGGAGCACCGGGCCGGGCCGCCCGGTGCGGGCGATCTCGAACGCCTCGGCAACCGCCATCGGCACCTCATCGGGATCCATCACCAGCCGGGCGTGCTTGGTGACGGGCAGGGCGATGCCGACGATGTCCGTCTCCTGGAAGGCGTCGCGCCCGAGCATCGCCCGGGGAACGTTGCCGGTGATGGCCAGCATCGGGACCGAGTCCATCATCGCCGTGGCCAGCCCGGTGACGAGGTTGATGGCGCCCGGGCCGGACGTGGCCATGGCCACCCCCACCCGGCCGGAGGCGCGGCTGTAGCCGTCGGCGGCGTGCGCCGCTCCCTGCTCGTGCCGCACCAGGACATGGCGCATCGGGAACTCGCGGAGCACGTCGTAGATGGGCAGCACCGCGCCGCCCGGGTAGCCGAAGACCGCATCGGTCCCATGCGCGACGAGCGCCTCGCACAGGGCACGTGCGCCGATCCGCGGCCCGGTCTCGCGCGCCGGTCCGGCGACGGCCGGCTGATAGGCCGCCACCGCGTTCATGGCTGAGCTCCCATGCTGGATGCCGTGACCTCCAGATACGAAAACTCCCGCCTGCCTTGCCGGCCGGCGGGAGTTCGACTGCTCGTTCCTTGGGTTGCGACTACGTCGCCGAGCCTCCGTTCTCCCGCCGTCCAATGACGATGGCGAGGCGTGCGATCACGAGGACGAAGAGCAGGCCCAGAAGCTGGCTGCTCATCGCTCGGTCGCCGAGGAGGACCCGGAGCCCGGTCGCGTACATGGCGGGAACCCTAGCAGCGATGTCAACCCCCTCCCCGCGGCACGCTCCGGGAGGCCATCTGGCGGAGCCGCGAGCCGGTGGTGACCGCCCCCTCCGAGGCCGAGCTGACCAGGGCGGCGTACTTGGCCATCACCCCGCTCGCGTAGCGCGGCGGGGGCGGCGTCCAGGCGGCCAGCCGCCGAGTGATCTCGTCCTCGGGCACGTCGAGATCCAGCCGTCGCGCGTCCACGTCGATCACCACTGGATCGCCCTCGGCCACCACCGCGATCGGTCCGCCGAGCGCCGCCTCGGGCGCGACGTGGCCGATCATCAGGCCGTGGGTCCCACCCGAGAACCGTCCGTCGGTCACCAGGGCCACGTCCCCGCCCAGCCCCTCGCCCACGAGGGCCGCGGTGACGGAGAGCATCTCCTGCATCCCGGGACCGCCGACCGGCCCCTCGTGGCGGATGACCACCACGTCGCCGGGCTGGATGCGCTGTGCCTTCACCGCCTCGTAGCAGGCCGCCTCCGAGTCGAACACCCGGGCCGGGCCGCGGTGGAAGCGCCGTTCGTGCCCGGCCAGCTTCACCACGCAGCCGTCCGGGGCCAGCGTCCCGCGCAGGATGGCCAGCCCGCCCACCGGCTTGAGCGGACGGTCGATCCGCACGACCACCTCCTGGCCGGGGGTCTCGGTCGCCGCTTCCGCGATCTCGGCCAGGGTCCGGCCGTCGACGTTCGGGGTCGAGCCGTCGATGAGGCCGCCCCGCAGGAGCTCGCGCGCCACCAGGCCGATGCCGCCCGCGCGGTGCAGGTCGTAGGCCGTGAACCGTCCGCCGGGCGTCAGGTCGGCGACGATCGGCGTCCGCTCGGCGATCTCGCCGAACTCGTCGACCGAGAGCGGCAGGCCCAGCTCGTGGGCGATGGCCAGCAGGTGCAGCACGCCGTTCGTCGATCCGCCGGTGGCGGCCACGGCGGCGATCGCGTTGCGGATGGCGCGGCCGTCGATGATCTGGCTCGGGCGCCGGCCGGTTCGCACCAGGTCCATGACCAGCTCGCCGCTGCGCCGCGCCGCCGCCTTTTTCTCGGGGTCCTCGGCGGGGATCCCGTTCAGCCCGCCGGGGCTGATGCCCAGGAACTCGAGCGCGGAGGCCATGGTGTTGGCGGTGAACTGCCCGCCGCAGGCGCCCGGGCCCGGGCACGCGGCGTTCTCCACCTCCACCAGCTCCTGGAGGCTGATCTTCCCCGCCCGATAGGCGCCGACCGCCTCGAAGACGCTCACCACCGTCGCGTCCCGACGCCCGCGGTAGGTCCCCGGGTAGATGGTGCCGTTGTAGAGCACCAGCCCGGGGAGGTCGAGCCGGGCGAGCGCCATGACCGCCGCCGGGATGGTCTTGTCACATCCCACCAGGCAGACCAGGCCGTCGAACAGGTGCCCGCGGGCCGTCAGCTCGATGGAGTCGGCGATCACCTCGCGGCTGATCAGCGAGGCCTTCATGCCCTCGGTGCCCATCGACACCCCGTCGCTGACGCTGATGGTGTTGAACTCCATCGGCGTGCCGCCGGCCGCGCGGACCCCCTCCTTGACGAACTCCGCCAGCCGTCGCTGGTTGTAGTTGCACGGCATGGTCTCGATCCAGGTCGTGGCCACCCCGATCAGCGGCCGCGACAGGTCGTCATCGGTGAAGCCGATGGCCTTCAGCATGGCCCGCGCCGGGGCGCGGTCCGGACCGTCGAGCAGGACGCGGCTGTGCCGCCGTGGATCGTGTTGGTCGCTCATGTGGGGGCCGAGCCTACAACGCCCGTCCAGTCCCCCAAGGGCGGGCCTTGACGCGTCGACTAGCCTCGCCTCCAACCATGTCCCAACCGCGCACCATCCTCGACAAGATCTGGGATGCCCACGTGGTGCATGCCGCCGAGGGCCTGCCGAGCATCCTGCGCATCGACCTCCACCTCATCCACGAGGTGACCAGTCCCCAGGCCTTCGACGGCCTCCGTCGCCGGGGCCTGCGCGTGCGGCGACCTGAGCAGACGCTGGCCACCGTGGACCACTCGATCCCCACCACCGACCGATCGCTCCCGATCGTCGACCAGCAGGCCGCCCGACAGCTGGAGGCCCTGGCCGCGAACTGCGCCGACTTCGGCATCCCGCTGCACGGGATCGGTTCGCCCAACCAGGGGATCGTGCACGTCATCGGTCCCGAGCTCGGGCTGACCCAGCCGGGCATGACGATCGTCTGCGGGGACAGCCACACCGCCACCCACGGCGCGTTCGGCGCCCTGGCGTTCGGCATCGGCACCAGTGAGGTGGAGCACGTGCTGGCTACCCAGTGCCTCCTCCAGCATCGGCCCAGGCCGTTCGAGGTCCGCATCGACGGCGCGCTGGAAGCCGGCGTCACCGCCAAGGACGTGATCCTGGCCCTGCTGGCCCGGATCGGGGTCGGCGCCGGCGTGGGCCACGTCTTCGAGTACACCGGCAGCACGGTGCGCGGCCTGGGCATGGAGCAGCGCATGACGATCTGCAACATGAGCATCGAGGGCGGGGCGCGCGCCGGTCTGATCGCGCCCGATGACACCACCTTCGCCTACCTGGCGGGCCGGCCGCACGCTCCGCAGGGGGCCGCCTTCGACGCGGCGGTCGAAGGCTGGCGCGGTCTGGCGACCGATGAGGGGGCGGCCTACGCGCAGTCGGTGCGCCTGGACGCCACCACCATCGAGCCGATGGTCACCTACGGCACCAATCCCGGCATGGGCTTCGGGATCAGGTCCCGGATCCCGGATCCGCGGCACATGACCGACCCACGGCAGCGGGCCTCCCTCGAGCGCTCGTTGGAGTACATGGCGCTGAATCCCGGCGAGCCGATCGAGGGGCGGCCGCTGGACGTGGTCTTCATCGGCTCCTGCACCAACTCGCGCATCAGCGACCTGCGCGAGGCCGCGCGGGCGCTGCGCGGGCGCCGGGTGGCGGAGGGGCTGCGGGTCCTGGTCGTCCCCGGGTCGAGCCAGGTCAAACGCGAGGCCGAGGCCGAGGGGCTGGACCGCATCTTCCGCGAGGCGGGCGCCGAGTGGCGCGAGGCGGGCTGCTCGATGTGCCTGGCCATGAACGGCGACGAGCTGCGGCCCGGGCAGTATGCGGTGAGCACCTCGAACCGCAACTTCGAGGGGCGCCAGGGGAAGGGCGGCCGGACGTTCCTGGCCTCACCGCTGACCGCCGCTGCGTCCGCCATCACCGGCCGTCTCACCGACCCGCGCCGCCTGGAAGGGCTGGTGACCCAATGAACGACCGCGTCCCGTTCAGCGCCGTGCGGTCGGCGGTCATTCCGCTGCTGCGCGACGACGTCGACACCGACCAGATCATCCCGGCCCGCTACCTGAAGGCGACCGGCCGGGACGGGTTCGGCGACGCCCTCTTCGCCGACTGGCGCTACGGACCGGACGGCGAGGCGCTGCCCGAGTTCGTCCTGAACCGCCCGGAGATGCAGGGACGCCACGTCCTCCTGGTGGGACGCAACTTCGGCTGCGGATCGTCCCGGGAGCACGCGCCGTGGGCCCTGCGCGACTGGGGGGTCCGGGCGGTCATCGCCGCCGGGTTCGCCGACATCTTCCGGGCCAACGCGCTGAAGGTCGGGCTCCTGCCGGTGGAGCTGAGCCCCGAGCACCACGCCGAGCTGGTCGAGGCGCTCGAGCGCGAGCCGGACGTGACGGTCACCATCGACCTCGAGCTGTGCCAGGTCGAGCTGCCGGACCGCCGGCCGATCGCGTTCGAGGTCGACCCGTTCGCGCGCTCGATGCTGCTCAGCGGCACGGACGAGCTGGGCTACCTGCTCTCGTTCGAGGAGGCCATCGCGGCCCACGAGGCCGCCCACCCGGCGCCGATCTCGACCATCCGCCCCTCAGGCTGAGCGGAACGAGCCCAGGACGCGCACCGAGCGGGCGCGGTGCCGCAAAGCGCGCAGGGCCGAGCGCAGCGGCTCCCGGCGAGCGTCGCCCTCGACCTGCACCAGGAACCGGTAGCGCCAGGGCGTTCCGCCTGCCGGGCGGGACTCGATCCGGCTCAGGTTGACGCCGCACTCGGCGAAGGCCCCCAGCGCCCGGTGCAGGGCGCCGGCCACGTGCTCCGTCTCGAAGACGATCAGGGCG
>DATLZL010000161.1:0-7162 GCA_035574035.1 Binatia bacterium
CCGTGGGGCCGGAGCGGGCGACCGATCGGCGCCGGTCTGGGCCGGGGTGCCGCCCAGGACCGCGCGGACCACCTCGGCCGGGTGGGCGGCGGCGTCCTTCACGCGCGGCCAGCGCCGGCGCACCGTGCCGTCCGGGCCGACCCACACCGTGGAGCGGATGACGCCCTGGATCTTCCGCCCGTAGAGAACCTTGTCGCCCCAGGCGCCCCAGGCCGTCATGACTTTCCGCTCGGGGTCGGACAGCAGCGGAAACGGCAGCCGGTACTTGGCGGCGAACCGCGCGTGGGAAGCCGGGCCGTCCGCCGAGATGCCGAGCACCACGACGCCGGCCTTCTGCAGCTCGCTCCAGTGGTCGCGGAACCCGCACGCCTCCTTGGTGCAGCCCGGCGTGTCGTCCTTCGGGTAGAAGTAGACGATGACGTGCCGGCCCCGGAAGTCGGCCAGTGACACGCTCCGGCCCCCGGCGTCCGGGAGGGAGAAGTTCGGGGCCGGACGCCCCTCCTCGATCGCGATCGCCATCCCCGCACCTTCCGTCCGCGCGCTCGGCGCTACGGCCGGCAGTGTACCCGCAGCGTACGCCCGACGGTAGCGCGGGCCTGGACCGCGGCCGGGCCGCCCGGTCTGCCGGACGGCCGGCTGGGCCGGATGGCCCAGCGCCGGATGCGGCCCGCGCTGAGCAACGCGCCTATTGCCCCCCGCCGGGCCCGGTCGCTCGCGTGGTCCTCGCGAGCCACGCCGTGACCACGCGCACGCAGATCCCCGTTGGACGACCCGTGGTCGCCGAGCGGCCGGCGGCGCTGGGGCGGACGCTGGGCGCCCTGCTCCTCGCCCAGGGGCTGATCGCCCAGGGGCTGATCAATGAAGTGCAGCTGGCCGCCGCGCTCGAGGAGCAGAAGCAAACCCAGGAGAAGCTCGGCGCCATTCTGGTCCGTCGCGGAGACCTCACCGAGGACCAGCTGGTCGAGGTCCTGGCCCGGCGGTCCCAGGTGCCCGTCGTCGCGATCCCCGAGTCCATCCCGGCCCAGATCCTCGGGCTGCTGCCGGCCTCCTTCGCCGCCAAGTACGAGGCGGTGCCCCTCGGCCGGACCCCGTCATCGCTGACGCTGGCGATGGTGGACCCCACCAACGTGACCGCCCTGGACGAGGCCGCCTTCCGCACCGGGCTCCGCATCATCCCGGTGCTGGCGCGGCCGTCCGACATCCGGAAGGCGATCGAGCGGTACTACAGCGTCGAGGCGGCCCGGTTGGCCCAGGCGCTCGGCGAGGCCCAGACCAGCGAGGTCGAGTTGGTGGACGAGGCCGAGGAGCAGGCCGACGTGGACGTCCAGGAACTGCGGGCGTCGGCCGACGACGCGCCGATCGTCCGCCTGCTCAACATGGTCTTCTACGACGCGATCCGGTAGGGCGCCTCCGACGTCCACGTCGAGCCCGAGGCCGAGACGTTCCGGATCCGCTACCGGATCGACGGCATGCTGCGCGAGGTCATGACGCCGCCGCAGCGGGAGCCCTACGAGGTGGAGGAAGCGGGGCTGGCGCGCGACGACCCGACGGCGGCCGAGAGCTCCCGTCCCGTGCTCGTCTACCGGGCCCGGGGCTGCGCCGCCTGCAACCTGAGCGGATACGCCGGACGGGAGGGCCTCTACGAACTGATGCCGCTCGAGCCGCCCGTCCGTAAGCTGATCCAGGCCGGCGCCGGGACATCGGCCATCCGGGAGGCTGCGCTCCAGATCGGGATGCGCACCCTCCGGACGGCGGGCCTGGCGAAGGTCCGGGCCGGGATCACCAGCCTCGACGAGGTGCTGCGGGTCACGGTCAACTACTGATCCGGCCCGGCCGATCGGCCCGAATCGCCCCCGGCCGACAGGCGCGCCACGAGCGCCGAGATCTCCTCGGGTCCCACCGGCTTCACCAGGTGCGCGTCGAACCCGGCGTCAACGGAGCGGGCTCGGTCCGCCGCCTGGCCGTAGCCTGTCAGCGCGACGAGGCGGACCCCGTCTCCAAGCCCCGCCCGCAGCCGGCGCGCCACCTCGTAGCCGTCGAGGTCCGGTAGCCCGATGTCGAGGATGACGACCTCGGGCCGGATGCGGAGCGCGGCGCCGAGCGCCTCGCCGCCGCTGCCCGCCTCCTCGACGACGTGGCCGTCCAGCCGCAGCGCTGCGGCCAGGACTTCGCGGGCGTCGGCGTTGTCCTCGACCAGGAGGATGTGCCGGCGGCCGACCGGCGGCGCCGCCGCTCCAAACCCGGCCGCCGGCCGGGGCCTGGAGGGCGCCGCCGCGCGGGGGAGCCGGACGACGAACGTGCTGCCCCGTCCGAGGCCCTCGCTGTGCGCCTCCACCCGGCCGCCGTGCTGCTCCACCAGTCGCTGGACGACCGCCAGGCCGACCCCGAGGCCGCCCTCGCGCCGGTCGAGCCCCCGCTGCCCCTGGGTGAAGAGGTCGAAGAGCCGGGGCAGCAGCTCGGGTGCGATCCCGACGCCGGTGTCGGTCACCCGCAGCACGGCGTCCGGTCCTTCGGGGCCGACGTGGACGGAGATCGCGCCGCCGGCCGGCGTGAACTTCAGGGCGTTCAGCATGAGGTTGTTGAAGACCTGGACCAGGCGCGCCTCGTCGCCCTCTACCCACGCCTCGTGGAGGTCCGCGGCCGCGTGGTGCCGGTCGAGCGCCCCGGCGGCCCGGAGCGCGTCGAGGCCGCGCCGCACGACCTCGGCCAGGTCGTGGGGCCGCAGCACGAGCGCGACCTTGCCGGTCGTCAGCCGCGCGACGTCCAGGAGGTCCTCGAGCAGCCGCGACAGGTGCTCCGTCTGCCGCCGGATGATGGCGCGAGCGCGGACGGCCGGCTCCCTCGCATCGCCGATCCGGTCAAGCAGCCCCACGGCGCTCATCACCGCGCCCAGCGGGTTGCGCAACTCGTGCGACACGATGGCGAGGAACTCATCCTTGGCCCGACTGCCGGCCTGCGCCTCGGCCCGGGCCGCCTGCTCGCCGGCGTACAGCCGGGCGTTCTCCAGGGCGAGCGCCGCCTGGTGGGCGAACGTTTGCAGGAGCCGGACCTCGTCGTCGGTGAAGACGCGACCCGGCCGGTCGCCGACCGTCAACGTGGCGATCACCTCGTCGCCGCGCATGACCGGTACCGTCGCCACCGCGCGATAGTCGGAGCGCTCCATGCGGGCCCGCGCGTCGGCGGCGAAGGACACCCGCGCATCGGCGAGCACGTCCGGCGTGACGAACGGCCGCCGCTCCCTCAGCACCACGGCCGGCGAGCCCGTCCCCCGGACCAGGACCTGGTTCCACTCCACCCCCGGGCCCCAGCCGGCGACCAGGAGAAACTGGCCCGACGACGCGTCGAACCGGTACAGCGCCGCCATCCGGGCGCCCACCAGCTGACGGACGGCGTCCACGATCCGCCGCCCGACCTCCTCGGGATCGAGCGTCGCCGACAGGGCCCGGCCCACGTCCAGGAGAGCCTGAGCCTCCCGGCGGCGTCCCTCGCTCTCCCGGTAGAGGCGCGCGTTGTCGACGGCGATTGCGGCCCGGCGGGCGATCTCCTCGGCGAACGCGAGGTCGGCGCCGTCGTACCGCCGCGCCGGCCGAGTCGAGACGAACGAGACGATGCCGAGGGTCCGCCCCCGGGCGACGAGGGGCACAATCATGTATGACGTGACGCCCAGCGCCTCCATCACCGCGCGGTGCTCGGGGCCGCGTGCGATCTCCTCCAGAGCTCGCGCGGTGACCCGGGGTTCGATCTGCGAGGCGCCGGTGGCCAGGGCGCGCTCGACCGGGTTGCGCGGGTTGGCGCCGGGCGGGAAGGCGCGCAGCCGGTCCACGAGGGCGGCGTCCACGCCCTCGTCGTGGGCCCCCGCCACCCATCGGGCCGGACCGCCGGGCTCCTCCACGTCGATCACGCAGACGTCGGCGAGGGCCGGCACCGCCAGCCGGGCGAAGTTCCGGAGCGTCTCCTCGTAGGCCAGGGACGACGCGAAGAGGTGGCTGGCATCGGCCAGCAGCCGCATGCGGCGCTCCGTGTCGCGGGCGCGCTTGAGCGTGTCGAGCATGGACTGGACGTGGGTGGCCGCGTCGTCGGCCTCGTAGTGGATGTTGTCGTAGACTTCGCCGCCGACGATGGCAACCGGGTGGGCGCGCAGCGTGTCGCGGATCACCGCCGGATCGAAGCGCGCCCGGTTGTACTGGCAGATCGCCACCACCGGCCGCCCCGGCAGGAAGTGACGCAACGAGCGCTCGTACTCCATGACTCGGTCGTTGCCGGCCTCGGGCCCCAGCGCCCAGGTCATCTCGCCCGTCACCCGGAGTCCGGCGAAACCACCTGCCACCGCCTCGCGCACCGCCTCGTCGAGGAAGGCGAGCATCGCCGATGGGTCGAACCGGCCGGAGCGGAGATAGGACTCCCGCTTGGTGATGATCGTGAGCGCCCCCCGGTCCTGCTCGGCGTCGACCGCGACGCCGGCGCGACAGAGGGCCTCGGCGACCTCGGCCGCCGTCGCGTCGTCCACGACGTAGAGGCATCGCTCGCCTCGCGCCAGGCCCTGCTTCAGGTACGGAACCACGGCCTGCAGCTGCTCGGCGCGGTCCTCGTACACCAGGCAGAGATGGTCGCCGTGACGGAGCGCGGCGAGCTGGCGGTCCAGATCGGCCGGCACCGGGCCAGTATACGCGGGCGGGCCGAGCGGTGGAGCGCCCCACCCGCCGTATGCGAAAGAGTTTTCCTCCACGATCTTGCGATTGCCGCCCCGCACGACCGACGCCACAATGGCCGCCCGGCTCGAGATCGGCAGCCCGACGATCGACGAACGACCCGCCTGTCCGGCTCGCCGCCGGCCGGCTGGACCGCGGCTACCACGCGTGCGCTCTGTTCCGCACGCGGGAGGCGGCGGGCGGACGAGACGCTCACGCCTTTCGTCCGGTAAGGGCTCGATCGCGGCGAGCGGGTGGTCCAGATCGTCGATCCCGGTCGCCGCACCACCCACCGCCAGCAGCTCTCCGCCGCCGGCCTCGACGTGGTGGGGGCAGAGGCGCGACGGCAGCTTCACATCCTCGGCTGGGACGAGGTCCACCTGCACGACGGACGCTTCGACCCCGACGCGATGCTGGGGCGCGCCGAGAAGATCATCCGGGCGAGCCGCGAGGCCGGGTTCCGGCGGGCCCGGATCGTCGGCGAGATGGCGTGGGCGCTGCAGGCCCGGCCGGGCGCCGACCGGCTCCTGGAGTACGAGGCGCGTGTCAACGAGGTCCTGACCCGGGGCCGACAGCCGGCGGTCTGCGCCTACGACATCACACGCTTCAGCCCGGGGGTGTTGGTGGGCGTCCTCCGCACGCACCCGGTCGTCGTCTTGGGCGGCAGGCTCCTGGAGAATCCGTTCTTCGTCCCGCCGGAGGAGTTCCTCCGACGATCCAGCTCGCCGCCCTCGTCGATGGCACGCACGACCGTCACGGCCGGCCGCGTGCTCGGCCACACGGGCGAGCTCCAGGCCCTGCGGGCCTGTCTCCGCGACCTCACCGCGCTCAGCGCCCTGCCGGGCCTGCTGAGCGGCCACGATGCGGCCGGTATCGCGGCCGGGATCCTGGATGTGGTCTTCAGCCTTCTGCGGCTGGCGGTCGGCTACGTCCGGATCGAGACCGCCGGCGACGGCCCGCCGGTCGAGGAAGTCCGCCCACGCACCGGCCGGCCGGCGGCCGAGGTGGGCCGGGCGCTCGAGGCGCCGCTGGCCGCAGACGACTTCCTCGATCCGGCCGTGATGCCGAATCCGGTGGGCGAAGGCGTCATCCGCGTGAGCCGGGTTTTCCTCGGCGTCGGCCGCAAGGAAGGGTTTCTCCTAGCCGGCGCCGACCGTGAGGACTTTCCCACCGACATCGAGCGGTTCCTCCTCCAGGCCGCGGCCGATGCGGCCTCGGTGGCCCTCGAGCGTGCGCGCCTGTACACCCAGAGCCAGGGGGTCCAGCGACAGGCCGAGCTCGAGAGCGGCGCCAAGGACGAGTTCCTCGCCATGCTGAGCCACGAGCTGCGCAACCCGCTCGGCGCCATCGCGGGCGCCGCTCGCCTGCTGGAGGGCGCGGCCCGGCGCGATGCGGTCGCGCTCCGGGCTCACGCGGTCATCGATCGACAGGTGAGCCACCTGGCGCGCCTGGTGGACGACCTGCTCGACGTCGGTCGCCTGACGACCGGCAAGATCGTGCTCACCCGCCGGCCGGTGGACCTCGGCGCCCTGGCCACGAACATGGTCGCCGGCTGGCGCGCGGCCGGTCGGCTCGGCCGCCACCACGTGGCGCACCGGATCGAAGCGGCCTGGGTCGACGGCGACGAGACCCGGCTGGAGCAGATCGTGTCGAACCTGCTGAACAATGCGCTGCGGTTCACGCCGGAAGGGGGGACGGTGACGATCCGGGTCCGGACCGAAGGAACCGACGCCGTGCTGGAGGTGGACGACAGCGGCGTGGGGATCCCCGCCGACGCCATCGGCCGGGTCTTCGATCCCTTCTTTCAGGGCGAGCGCGGTCCCGACCGGGCCCAGGGCGGTCTCGGGATCGGCCTCACGCTCGTCCGGCGCCTGGTCCAGCTGCACGGCGGGAGCGTGGCCGCTTCCAGCGAAGGACCCGGGTGCGGCAGCGTGTTCACCGTCCGGCTCCCGCTGATCGCGCCGCCCCCGCCGGCCGAGGATGGCGGCACCGGTCCCCGCCACGCACCGCGGCGCATCCTCATCATCGAGGATCACGTCGACTCGCGCGAGATGCTGCGCCTCGCGCTCGAGCGCGAGGGCCACACGGTGGTGGAGGCCGCTACCGCTTACGACGGCCTGCAGGCTGCGCGGCGGGCCGCCCCCGACATCGTCCTGGTCGACATCGGCCTGCCCGAGATCGACGGCTACGAGGTGGCCCGCCGTCTGCGCGCCGCGCTGGGGTCCGCCGTGATTCTCGTCGCGCTCACGGGTTACGGCGCTCAGGAGGACCGGCGCCGGGGCGAGGAGGCCGGCTTCGACGCCCACCTCGTGAAGCCGGTCGACCCCGCGCGCCTGCTCGCCCTGATCACGGCCAGTCCCGGCCGCCGGCCCTGACGCGCGGTCTCCCGCCGAGACTCCCGGTGGTCGACGAGTCCGGGCACGCGGCCGAGGGCGCGGAGGGATGGTGACCCCGGCGGGATTCGAACCCGCGAT
>DATLZL010000162.1:0-7035 GCA_035574035.1 Binatia bacterium
GGGCGGCGCGGCCGCCGGCAGAGCGCCCGGCGGGCTCCGGCGCAGCAGCGCCTGATCGCGGTCGGCCAGCGCGCGTTCGAGGCCGGCCACCCGGCTCTCGAGCGAACGCGCCTTCGCGCGCCAGCGCCAGCTGCGCAGCCACAGCGGCAGCCCGGCGATCACCAGGCCGAGGCCGAACGCCAGCAGGACCAGCCCGGCCAGCGGCAGCCCGGGGAGCGTCCACACGAGGAACCGCACCGTCGCCGGCTCGTTGTTCTGGAGCGCGAAGACGGCCACGGCCGCGGCCAGCACGGCCACCAGCAGGTACCCGAGCGCCATCACCCTCCGCCGCTCGTCACCGGTCCAGGAAGCCGCGGCCCTGCTCGGCCAGGCGCTCGAGCAGCGGGGCCGGCGTCCAGAACGGGTCGCCGGTCCGGCGCTCCCACTCGCGCAGGCGGTCGCGGATGGTCTTGAGCCCCTGCTGGTCGGCCCAGTACATCGGACCGCCGCGGTAGACCGGCCAGCCGTAGCCGTAGACCCAGATGACGTCGATGTCGCTGGCCCGGATGGCCTTGCCTTCCTCGAGGATCTTGGCCCCCTCGTTGACCATCGGGTAGAGGAGCCGCTCCAGGATCTCCTGGTCGGAGATCTCCCGCCGCGGGATGCCGAGCTGGCGCGAGACCTCCTGGATGATGCGCTCGACCTCGGGGTCCGGGCGCGGCGTCCGGTCGCCCGCCTCGTAGCGGTAGAAGCCGGCGCCGGTCTTCTGCCCGAAGCGGCCGAGCTCGCACAGCCGGTCGAACACCGGCGACTTCACCCCGCGCCCCTTGCGGATCCGCCAGCCGACGTCGAGACCGGCCAGGTCGCCCATCGCGCACGGCCCCATGGGGAAGCCGAAGTCGGTCAGCACGCGGTCCACCTGCTGGGGCAGGGCGCCCTCCTGCAGCAGACGCTCGGCCTGCACCCCGCGCTGGTGCAGCATCCGGTTGCCCACGAAGCCGTAGCACACGCCGACCAGGACCGGCACCTTGCCGATCCGGCGGCCCACCGCCATGGCGGTGGCCACGGCCGTCTTGGATGACTTCGCGCCGCGCACGACCTCGAGCAGCCGCATGACGTTGGCCGGGCTGAAGAAGTGCATGCCCACGACGCTCTCCGGCCGGCGGGTGGCCGCGGCGATCTCGTCCACGTCGAGCGTCGAGGTGTTGGTGGCCAGGATGGCCTCCGGTCGCGCGACCTTGTCGAGCCGGGCGAAGACCTCCTTCTTGATGGGCATCTCCTCGAACACCGCCTCGATCACCAGGTCGGCGTCGCCGACGGCCTCGAAGTCGAGCGTGCCGCGGATCAAGCCCATCCGGCGCTCGACGTCCTCCCGGGTGAGGCGGCCCTTGGCCGCGGTGGCCTCGTAGTTGCGGCGGACCACGTCGAGGCCCCGCCCGAGCGCCTCCCGGCTGACCTCCACCACCGTGACCGGGATGCCGACGTTGGCGAAGCACATCGCGATGCCGCCGCCCATGGTGCCGGCGCCGATCACCGCCGCCTTGCGCACCTCGCGGGTGGGCGTGTCGGGCGGGATGTCGGGGATCTTGGCCGCCTCGCGCTCGGCGAAGAAGAAGTAGCGCTGGGCCTTCGACTCCGGTGAGTTCAGGAGCTCCAGGAAGAGGGCGCGCTCGCGCGCGATGCCCTGCTCGAACGGCAGGTTCACCGCCGCCTCCACCGCCTGGACGCACGCCTCCGGCGCCCGGAAGCCCCGCGTCTGGCGGGCGATGGACTTCCGGAACTCGGCGAAGATCTCGGGCCGGCCGCGGGCGGCGGCGACCTTGTCCTCCAGGTCCCGCACCTTGCGCAGCGGCCGGCGCTCGGCCACCACGCGCTCGGCGAAGGCCACCGCGCCGGCCGTCAGGTCGCCCTCCACGACTTCGTCCAGGAGCCCCAGCCGGTGGGCTTCCTCGGCCCCGATCGGCTCGCCGCTCACGATCATCTGCAGCGCCTTCTCCACCCCAACCAGGCGCGGCAGCCGCTGGGTGCCGCCGGCGCCGGGAAGGAGACCCAGCTTGACCTCCGGCAGGCCCAGCCGCGCCCCCTTCACCCCCACGCGCCAGTGGCAGGCGAGCGCGACCTCGAGGCCACCGCCCAGCGCGGTGCCGTGGATGGCGGCCACCACCGGCTTCGGGCTCTGCTCGATGACCTCCAGGACGTGCCAGAGGATCGGCTCCTGCGGAGGCTTGCCGAACTCCGTGATGTCGGCGCCGGCGATGAAGGTCCGTCCGGCGCAGGCGATGACGATCGCCTCGGCGCTGCTGTCGGCGATCGCCTGCCGGAGTCCGTCCCGCAGGCCCAGACGCACGTGGTGGCTCAGCGCGTTCACGGGTGGGTTGTTCACGGTGAGCACGGCCACGCGGCCGCGGCGGTCGAGGCTGACGGATTGCGTGATCTGCGCCATGGTCGCTCCCTCGGGGCGTGAGAGTGCACCGATCATACCGCGTTCGGCGGGCACCGTCCTTGCTGTCACCAATTGGCGGGCGAGCCGCAAGGGAGGAAGGACCATGAAGGGATTGCAACCCTGGCTGGTCGTCGTCGCCGTCGGTGCACTGGCGGCGGGGCCGGCCTTCGCTCAGACGACGGGTGGTGGCATGAGCGGGCGCGGCGGCACCGGTTCCGCACCGGGTACCATGCCGGGCGCCGGCTCACCGCCCGGGACGACGCCGCTGCCGGGCACGGCGCCGTTGCCGGCGCCGACGCCGGTGCCGGGCACGACCCTCGGCACGTCCCCGGGCACGACGACCGACACGCTGTCGGGCACGACGTCGGGCATGCCGCCCGGCACCACGCTGCCGGTCCCGCAGACCGGCGCGCCGCCGGACCGCCCCGATCCGTCCGTGTGGCCGGGCACCTCGACCACGCCCTCGCTGCCGGGACCGAGTACGACCCCGCAGCCCGGCGTCACATCGCCGGGCGCGACGGTGCCGCCGCCGGCCTCCACGATCGACCCGGCCACGGGGCTGCCCCGCACCGCGCCGTCGGTGGTCGACCCGCGCACGCCGTCGCCGCGCGAGCCCGGCGCGGCCGGCCAGCTTCCCGGATCGACCGTCGTCCCTGGCGGCGCCACCAGGCGCTGACCGTTACCGGCGCCCGATGGAGCCTGCTGCCCCGGCCTCGTGGTCGCGCGGACCCTCCCCGGCCCGGCTCCTCCACCACGCCCGGCGCTGCGGTAGAGTAGCGCCCACACCGCGCGAGGAGGGATCTCCATGGCCGAGACGGTGGATCCACGGCACCGCTGGGACCGCCCGCTCCAGGCGCCCGGCCCCATGCAGGTCGACTTCGAGGAGCGCGTGGACTTCCGGCGCCTGCACCAGTACCGGCTGGGGCGCGTGCGCCAGGCGCTGGCCCGCTCGGGCCTGGGGGCGCTGCTGGTCTTCGATCAGCACAACATCCGCTACATCTCGTCGACCGTGATCGGCGAGTGGGCCCGCGACAAGCTCATCCGCTGGGCGCTGCTCACCGGCAACGGCGAGCCCTGGGTGTGGGACTTCGGCTCCGCCGCCCGCCACCACCGGCTCTATGCGCCGTGGATCCCGGCCCGGCAGTCGCTCGCGGGCATGGTGGGCATGCGGGGCGCCGTCTCACCGAAGGTGGGGCTCTTCCAGCAGGCGGCGGAGGAGATCCGGTCGATCCTGCAGCGCGAGGGCGTGGCCGGGCAGCCGCTCGGCATCGACGTGGTGGAGCCGCCGTTCCTGTTCGCGCTCCAGGAGGCCGGCCTCGAGGTGCGCGACGGCCAGCAGGTCATGCTCGAGGCGCGCATGATCAAGAGCCAGGACGAGCTGACGCTGCTCAACATGGCGGCGGCCATGGTGGACGGCGTGTACCAGGACATCTGGGAGGCGCTCAAGCCCGGCGTGCGCGAGAACGAGATCGTGGCCCTGGCCACCCGGCGCCTCTACGAGATGGGCGCCGACTGCGTGGAGGCGATCAACGCCATCTCCGGCGAGCGGTGCAGCCCCCACCCGCACAACTTCACCGACCGCCTCATCCGCCCCGGCGACCAGGCGTTCTTCGACATCATCATGTCCTTCATCGGCTACCGCACCTGCTACTACCGGACGTTCGGCGTCGGCCGGGCCACGCCGGCCCAGGTGGACGCCTACCGGCGGGCCCGGGAGTGGATGGACGAGGCCATCGCGCTGATCAAGCCCGGGGTGAGCACCGACCGCATCGCCCGGGCCTTCCCCCGGGCCGAGGACATCGGGTTCGAGAGCGAGATGGCGGCGTTCGGCCTCAACTTCTGCCACGGCATCGGGCTCGGGCTGCACGAGCGGCCCATCATCAGCCGGCTGAACTCGTTCGACGAGCCGATAGCGCTGGAGCCGGGGATGGTCTTCGCCGTGGAGACCTACTGCCCGGCCGCCGACGGCATCTCGGCCGCCCGCATCGAGGAGGAGGTCGTGGTGACGCCCGAGGGCGCCCGCGTCATCACGCTCTTTCCGGCCCAGGAGCTGCCGGTCGCCAACCGGTACTGACGGTTCTGGCCGACGACGTCGTGCTGACGAGGCGCCGGTTCAGCCGGCATCCTCTGGCCCCAGAACCCGCTCGTCATCCTGCCGGACTCCGAGCCCCGGCGGCGAGCCGGCCCCCGGCCCGGCGCTCACTTCATCCGGACCGACTCGATCAGCCGCTCCACCGCCTCCCGGTGCTTGTCGTAGTAGTGCTCGGCCAGCCCGGCGTAGAGGATCAGGTAGAGGCGGTCCTTCACCACGGCGCCGGCGACCGTGCCCTTCTTGTCCAGCCCGTCCCGGGTCGAGTAGTCCAGGTCGAACCGGAAGCCCGGCATGCCGCCGAACGGGGCCGGGCGCAGGTTGACGACGCGGACCTTCCGGGCGCCGATCGCGGCCAGGCTGTCGGTCACCAGTTCCGAGATCTCGCTCGGCGTCATGTCCTTCCGGAAGACCGGCCGCTTCTCGTCGCCCCGGGCCCGGACCAGGGGCTTGCCGTCGGCCAGGCCGTTGAGGAACTGCACGGCCTGGAGCGAAGGCCCGTCGACCGTCCAGACCTCCCACTCGTCGTCGGTCGTCGCGCTCCACGGGATCTGGGGCTCCACCGTGTAGAGGTCGGCGACGGTGCGGGTGCGGGGCTCCACCAGCGCGTACCGCGCGCAGCCAGCCACGGCCAGCGCCAGCAACAGCACCGGGCCCAGGCCGGCTCGCCTCATCGCAGGCGCTCCAGGTACGACTCGATCATCGCGCGGTCCTCGGCCGCCGGCACCGCGGCCAGGTAGCGCTCGAAGGCCGCGCGCGCCTGCACCCGTTCGCCCCGCCGGAGCCGGAGCAGGCCGACCGAGCGGTGGATCTCCACCGGCGGGTCGTCGGCGGCCAGCGCCCGCTCGTACGCGGCCAGCGCGCGCCCCTCGTCGCCCTCGCCGGCCCGCAGGCGAAACATCTCGCCCTGGTAGAAGCGAAGCAGGCCCGAGCGCGGCTCGGCGGCCAGCAGCCGGTCCAGGAGCACAGCCGTCCGGGCGAAGTCGCGCAGCCGCAGCTCGTCGCGCAGGAGGACGGGTCGGATCCTGGCCGTCGCCGCCACCCACTCCGCGCGGCCGACCCTCCAGACCTGTTCGGGGGCGTAGGCCCGCTCGGCCTGCTCGCGCAGCGTGGCGATCCGCTCGGCGGTCGGCGGGTGGGTGGCGAAGAAGATGAGCGGGGCCGACCGGCCGGCCGCCTCGCGCTCGCGCTCCAGCGCCTCCCAGATGCGCGGCGCCTCCCGCGGGTCGTACCCGGCCCGGGCCATGAGCTCGAAGCCGACCTCGTCGGCCTCCCGCTCGTTGTCGCGCGAGAAGGCCAGCACCGAGCCCAGCGCGACCAGCTGGGCCAGCGGGCCGGCGTACCCCTGCCCGGCCGCCGCCGCCAGCACCGAGAAGAACGCCACCACGTTGGTCTTGAGGCGGACGTCGCGCCACATCTGCAGCGAGTGCCGGCGCAGGTAGTGTCCGAGCTCGTGACCCAGGACGTAGGCCAGCTGGGCCTCGTTTTCGGCCCGCAGCAAGAGCCCCGTCCACACCTGCAGCACGCCGTTGGGCGCCATGGTGGCGTTGAAGTGGGGCGTCTGGACGACGTAGAGCCGGACGCTGCCGCAGTAATCGGGCGCCAGCCGGCAGAGGACGCCTCCCAGGTAGCGCTCCACGCTCGCGTCGCCGAGCAGCGTCCCCGAGGTCCGCAGTGCCTCCTCCAGACGGTCCATCTGCATCCAGAGTCCAGCCTCGTCGGTGTCCAGGGCCGGCCGCTCGCCGGGGCGGAGGTCGGGCAGCGCGCCCGGCGCGTGACGGGGCGTGGCACAGGCGGCGGCGACGAGCCCGAGCAGGAGGAGCGCCGGGAGCCGGGCGGCCCTCACAGCGGCAGGTCCGCGAGCAGGTTCCGGACCGCCCGCCGGGCGGGATCGGCCTGGCGCAGGTCGCCCGCGGGGTCGATCAGGCGGTTGAACCAGACGATGTCCCCGGTCGCCAGGTCCACCAGCGAGGCGAAGCCGACCTGCTGTCCGCCCGGGATGCCGACGCCGAGCAGGGCGGCGCCGACGATCAGCGCCACCCGGCCGGGGCTGGCGTAACTGTCACGCAGCACGACGAAGAGGGCGTAGTCCGCGCCCGCGCGCTCCCGCAGCCGCTTCACCCCGGCGCCGAGGCTCCAGTCGAACTTGCCTTCCTTGGTCGGCAGCTGCAGGGCCGGCAGGTACTTGTGCAGGACGATGGCGCCGCCGACCGCGTCGTGCAGCTTCACCAGCCGGTCGTCCGCGCTCTGCTCGGCCTCCTCGGCCGGCCGCTCGTACTCGAGCACGGCGGCCCGGCGGGCCTGGAGCTCCGCGCGCAGCGCCTCCCGGACGTGGAGACGAGCCCGCTCGGTCCAGTCGGCCCTGGGCTCCAGGAGCCCACCCGCCGTCAACTCGCTCAGCTCGACGTCGGCCGGCATCACGAGCACGCGCGGCGGGGTGGCCGGCTTGCCCAGTCCGGGCCGGGCGAGGACGGACGTCTGCGCGCAGCCAGCCACCAGGACCAGCCCCCCCAGCAGCAGTCCC
>DATLZL010000163.1:0-4866 GCA_035574035.1 Binatia bacterium
GTGGGTGGCGCCCCGCTCGCCGACCGCGGGCGACCTCCGCGCGCGCTTGCGGCCCCCGGCCTGGCAGGCGGCCGGCAGCGCCGAGCGCCTGCTCGGCTCGGACCTCCTGGGCCGCGACGTCCTGAGCCGGCTCATCTGGGGCGCACGCATCTCGCTGCTCATCGCGCTGGCCGCCACCGTGCTGGGGGCCGCCGCCGGCTCGCTGCTCGGCCTGCTGGCCGGGTACTTCCGGGGCCGCCTGGACGGCGTCGTCACCAAGGCGATCGACGTGCAGCTGGCGTTCCCGTTCGTCCTCATGGCCATCGCCGTGATCGCGGTGGCCGGCCCCAGCATTCCCGTCCTGGTGGTGGTGCTGGCGATCGGCTCCTGGGTCGGCCACGCCCGCATCGTGCGCGGCCTGGTCATGAGCCTGCGCGAGCGCGAGTGGGTGCAGGCGGCGGTCGCGGTGGGGGCCACCACCCCGCGGGTGCTCTTCCGCCACCTGGTCCCCGAGGTCCTGCCGGTCGTCCTCGTCATGGCCACGTTCGACGTCGGCCGGATCATCATCCTGGAGTCCACGCTGAGCTTCCTGGGGCTCGGCGTGCAGCCCCCGACGCCGAGCTGGGGCTCCGACCTCCGGGACGCCGCCGCCTACGTCCGCCAGGCGTGGTGGACGGCCACGTTCCCGGGGCTGGCGATCATGTTCGTCGTCCTCGGCGTCAATTTGCTGGGCGACGGCCTGCGCGACGCCCTCGACCCGCGCCTGGCCCGGGCGGCCGGCGGCGTGCGCGGCGCCGCCCTGGCGCGAAAGGAGGCTTCCCCATGAACCGGAGCATCTGGCTGTCGGCCGTGGTCGTCGGGCTCGCGGTGGCCGCGCTGGCCGCCCCGGGCCAGGCGCAGCGGGGCGTCGAGATCACCATCAGCCAGCCCGCCGACGCGACCACGATGGACCCGGCGCGCTCGACGCAGGTCCAGACCGTGAACTACTTCTACAACCTCTACGACACCCTCACCCGGTGGGACACCGCGCTGCGCCTGCAGCCGGGCCTGGCCACCGCCTGGAAGAACATCAACGAGACCACCTGGGAGATCGCGCTCCGGCCGGGAGTGAAGTTCCACGACGGCACGCCGCTCACCGCCGAGGACGTCAAGGCCTCCTACGACCGGGCGCGCACGCCGGGCAAGAGCGTGGTCGCCGCCGGCTTCGCCACCATCGAGGCGGTGCAGGTGACGGGTCCGCTGGCGCTCCGCATCGTCACGAAGAAGCCCGACCCGCTCATGCCGGTGCGCATGGCCCAGATGGGCGGCCAGATCTACCCCGCGCGGTTCGCCAGCGACGAGGGCGCCCGGGAGCTGGCCCGCAAGCCGGTGGGCACCGGCGCCTACCGGTTCGTGTCGTGGACCAAGGACGACCGGCTGGTGATGGAGGCCCACCGCGACTGGTGGGGCTGGGAGGGCCGGGCGCCGGCCATCGAGCGCGTGATCTGGAAGCCGATCCCCGACAACTTCGCCCGGATCGCCGCCCTGCAGCGCGGCGAGGTCGACATCATCACCAACGTGCCCCCCGACCAGATGAAGACGATCCGGACGCTCACCGTCCCGGCCACCCGCACGGTGACGTTCTGGATCAACGCCACCCAGCCGCCCACCAGCGACCGCCGCGTGCGGCAGGCCATGCACTACGCGCTCGACGTCGCCGCCATCGTGCAGAACCTCTACGCCGGGCAGGGCAAGCCGTTCAGCGGCGGCCTGGCCGACACCGACTTCGGCTACAACCCCGCCCTCAAGCCGTACCCCTACGACCCCGAGCGCGCCCGCCGGCTGCTGGCCGAGGCCGGGTACGCCGGCGGCATCGACGTGACGCTCTACGCCGGCAGCGGGACGATGGTCAACGACAAGCAGCTGCTGGAGGCCATCGCCGACATGTGGTCGAAGGTCGGCATCCGGGCGCGGATCGAGATGATGGAGATGGCGGCCCGCCAGAAGATGAACAATGAGCGGACGCTGCCGGCCAACGGCCTGCTCCTGATCAACCCCCAGTCCACGCTGCTCGACGCCGACGGCAGCCTCTGGCGCCTGTTCCACCCGACCGGGTTCGGCGGCCGCTACTGGATCGGCAGCCAGCCGGGCCAGCGCTTCCACGACCTGATGGAGCAGGCCCGCTACACGCTCGACCCGCGCAAGCGCCGGGAGCTCTACGCCGAGGCCACGCGGATCATCCACGAGGAGAAGCCGTGGCTCGAGCTGTTCCAGGAGGTCATCATCTACGGCGTCTCCCCCCGGCTCACCTTCACCCCGCGGGCCGACTACCGGCTGATCGTGGCCGAGATGTCGGTGACCGGGAAGTAGGGCGGCGCCGATGGCTCGGGCGACGGTCCGGACGATGTGCCCGATGAACTGCCACCCCACGCTGTGCGGGATGCTGGTGGACGTGGAGGACGGCCGGGTCGCCAGCGTCCGCGGCGACCCCGACAACCCCGACAGCCGCGGCTTCCTCTGCCTGCGCGGCCACGCCGCCCGCGAGATCCTCGACAACCCGCGCCGGCTGCGCCACCCGCTGGTGCGCGACCGGCGCGGCACCGACGCCTGGCGCCGCGTCAGCTGGGACGAGGCCCTGGACCTGATCGTCGGCCGCATGCGCGCGGCCGGGCGGGAGGCGGTCGGCCTCTGGTGCGGCCACGGCCTCTTCGCCAACAACTACGGCACCCGGCTGCACTCGAACCTCCTGCGCCGCTTCGCCAACCTCTGGGGCTGCCAGTGGTGGCACCCGGCGATGATCTGCTGGGGGCTGGGCGGCTTCGGCTTCGGGCTCACCGGCGTGCTGCGCGTCAACACCAAGGAGGACATGGGGGCGCACTCGGCGCTCGTCGTGCTCTGGGGCGCCAACCTCGCCTCCCAGCCCAACACCGGGCGCCACCTGGCGGCGGCCCGGCGCCGGGGCGCCCACGTCGTCACGATCGACGTGCGGGTGACCGAGGCCGCCGCCCAGTCGCACGAGGTCCTCCTGATCCGCCCCGGCACCGACGCCGCCCTGGCGCTGGCGCTGATGCACGTGATCGTCGGCGAGGACCTCCACGACCACGACTTCGTCGCCCGCCACACCCTGGGGTTCGACGCCCTGGCCGAGCACGTGCGCCGCTTTCCTCCCGAGTGGGCCGAGGGCGTGACCGGCGCCCCCGCCGGGCGCATCGTCGCGCTGGCGCGGCGGTACGCGACCACGCGGCCGGCGATGATCCTGGCCGGCGGCAGCTCGATGCACAAGGGCGCCAACGGCTGGCAGGCGGCGCGGGCCATCGCCTGCCTGCCGGCGCTGACCGGCCAGCTCGGCCTCTCCGGCGGCGGGCTTGGTCCCCGTCACGGCGCGGCCAGCCACGGACAGGCCCTGGCCGACATCGGCGCCGCCGACCGTAGCCCGCCGGGACGCTACGTCCCGAACCAGATGGCGCGGGTGACCGAGGCGCTGCTCGACGGGCGCGTGCGCGTGCTGCTGCTCTTCGGGACCGACATGCTCTCGTCCTTCGCCGAGGCCGAGCAGGTCGCGGCCGGGCTCGCCCGTACCGATCTCGTCGTCAGCCACGACCTGTTCCTCAACGACACCGCCCGTCGCTTCGCCGACGTCGTCCTGCCCGGCACTTCCTGGCTCGAGGAGGTGGGCGTGAAGAGCACGAACACCCACCTCTACCTGATGCCGGCGGTGCTGCCGCCGGCCGGCGAGTCGCGCTCGGCGGTGTGGGTCGTCCGCGCGCTGGCCGACCGGCTGGGCGTGCCCGACGTCTTTCCGTGGGCCGACACCGAGGCGATGATCGACGCGGTGCTCGACCACCCCGCCACCGGCCACGCGACCGTCGCCGGCGTTCGCGCCGCCGGCGGGATCCATCCGTTGCCGGTGTCCCCCGTGGCCTATCCCGACCGCCGGTTCGACACGCCCTCGGGCAAGGTCGAGTTCTACTCCGAGCGCGCGGCGGCGCTCGGCCTGCCGCCGCTGCCAGTGTGGGAGGAGCCGGCGCCGTCGCCCTTCCCGCTGCGCTTCCAGCAGGGACGCACGCTCACCGCCTTTCACGGCTTCTACGACCACGGCCGCGCGCTGCCCACGCTGGCCGCCGCCGACCCCGAGCCCACGCTCTGGATCTCGCCGGCCGACGCCGCCGCCCGCCGGGTCGTCGACGGCGCCGCGGTGCGGATCTGGAACGAGCGCGGGGCCTTCACCGCCCGGGCCCGGGTCACCGGACGGGTGCCGCCGGGCACGGTGTGGATGCGCGACGGCTGGGAGGGCGTGAACGCGGTGACGGCCGGGGCGGCGGTGATTCCCGACGAGGCGACCGACCTCTTCGGCTTCGGCGCCGGCCAGGCGAGCTTCGACGCGCGCGTCGAGGTGGCCCCCGCCTGAGGGGCCGCGGCGGCGCCACCCCCGGCCGCGACCGCCGGCGGCGGGTCCGCGCCCAGGGTCAGGCGAGGAACGCGTCGAGCCCGGGCGTCGTCATCGCCCGGTCGAGGTACGTGAACGCCCCGCGGTCCTTCACCTCGCGCGCGGCGTCCCGGAGCGCCGTTATCCCCGCCCGGTAGAGGGCGGTCGCCAGGCTGATGCGCCGCCCGCCGGCGGCCTCCAGCTCGGGCGAACGTGAACGGCTTGCCCCGGATGCCCACCATGAAGTCGACCGGCCTGCGGACGGCCGCGCAGACGGCCCGAGCGGCCGCCAGGTCGGCGCCCTGACCCTCCGGGGCTTACTCAAGCCCGTCGAGGCCTTCAGCATCGTCCGGCTCGCCCGGTAGTCCCGCCGCCCGCCGGGCGGTGCTATACTCGGGCGTTCGCCTGCGTCCCGGACCACCGGGGCAAGGAGTCTCCCAATAGATGAGTGACCCCGCGGGCCCGCCGCCGCCCGACAGTCA
>DATLZL010000164.1:0-2734 GCA_035574035.1 Binatia bacterium
CGCCTGCTGGCCACCGATTCGGGCATCGAAGTCGTCGGCACCGCCCCCGACCCGGTGGCGGCCGAGCGCAAGCTCGCCGCGCTGGCCCCCGACGTGCTCACGCTCGACGTCGAGATGCCGCGGATGGACGGCCTGGCCTTCCTCGAACGGCTCATGCACGTGCGTCCGATGCCGGTGGTGATGGTCTCCTCGCTGACCCAGGCCGGCTGCGAGACCACGCTGCGCGCCCTCGAACTCGGTGCCGTCGACGTGGTCGCCAAGCCCCGCGTGGACGTCCGTGAGCGCCTGGAGGAGCTCGCCCGCGAGCTCGTCGACAAGGTCAAGGCCGCCGCCCACGCGCGCGTCCGGCCCCGCCGGACGGCGTCGGGCGAGGTCCGGCCAGCCTCGCCGGCCGGGCCGGCGTACCGCCCGAGCGACGCGGTGGTGGTGATCGGCGCCTCGACGGGCGGTACCGAGGCGCTGCGCGAGGTCCTGGTCGCTTTGCCCCCCAGCACCCCCGGCATCGTCATCGTGCAACACATGCCGGAGGGGTTCACCGCGGCGTTCGCCCGCCGGCTGGACAGCCTGACCGCCGTGCGCGTCGCCGAGGCCGCCGACGGTGACCGGGTCCTGTCCGGCCACGTCCTGCTGGCGCCCGGAAACCGCCACGTCCGGCTGGTCCGCGACGGCGCGGCCGTGCGGGTGGCGGTGGTGGATGGCCCACCGGTCAACCAGCACCGCCCCTCGGTCGACGTGCTGTTCGAATCCGCCGCCGCCGTCCTGGGCCCGAGCGTCGTGGGGGTACTGCTCACCGGCATGGGGCGCGACGGCGCGCAGGGCCTGCTCGCCCTGCGCCGGGCGGGAGCGCGCACGATCGCCCAGGACGAAGCCACCTCCGTGGTGTGGGGCATGCCCCGCGAGGCCATCGCCCTGGGGGCGGCCGAGCGCGTGTTGCCGCTGGACCGCGTGGCCGGGGCGATCCTAACCCTGGCCGCCAGCGTGCGCGCTCCCCGCTGACCGCCCGGCTCAGCCCGCCGCCCCCGCCTGATCCCGTTCCGACCGCCGCACCGCCGCCCGGCCGGCGCATGCTTGGAGGCGCGACCAACGGCGACGCCCGGGGCGGCGCCCTAGCGAGGAGAGGACATGCACGCGTTCAAAAACCTGCCGGTCCGATGGAAGCTGCTGCTCGGGTTCGGCGTCGTCCTGCTGATCGCCACCGGGCAGAGCGTGTTCGCCTACCGGGCGACGAGCCGGAGCGTCGAGACGACGCACTGGGTCGACCACACGCACCGAGTCCTCCGGCTGGCCGACGAGGCCCTGACCGCCATGGTCAACATGGAAACCGGCTACCGAGGCTTCCTGGTCACCGGCCGGGAGGAGTTCCTGGAGCCGTACCAGGAAGGCCGGCGGGCGGTCGCCGAGCGGATGACCGCACTGCGTCGGGAGACCGCTGACAACCCGGAGCAGGTCCGGCGCTGGGAGCAGATCGAGGCCCGGGCCGCCGCCTGGCAGCAGGCCGTGCTCGAACCGGGCATGGCGCTGCGGCGCGCGGTGACGGCGGGGAGGGCGCGGGTCGAGGACATCGTGCGCTTCGAGTCGAGCGGGGAGGGCAAGAAGCACCTGGACGGCATCCGGGCCCTGTTCGCCGAGGCGGCGGGGGTGGAGCGCGGGCTGCTCGAGCGCCGCAACCGGGACCAGGAGGCGGCGGCGACCTTCCTGCAGCACCTCCTGGTGTGGGGCACGCTGCTCATGGTCGGCCTCGGGCTCGGCATGGGTGTGCTGCTGGCCGGCATGGTCAGCCGGCCGCTCCACGCTGCCGTGCGCGCGCTCGAAGCCGTGGCGGCCGGCGACGTCACCCAACAGCTCGACGTCAACACCCGTGACGAGGTCGGTCGCATGGCGGCCGCGCTGAACCAGGCCGTGAACAGCATGCGCTCGGCCCTGCTGGCGGTACGGGCCACCGCCACCGAGGTAGCGAGCGCGGCCGGACAATTGTCGGCGGCCTCGGAGGACCTGGCCTCCGGTTCGCAGGAGCAGGCCTCGAGCCTCGAACAGACCGCGGCCTCGCTCGAGGAGATCACCGGCACCGTCAAGCAGACGGCCGACAACGCGCGGGTGGCCAGCCAGGTCGCCGCCGACTCCCGGGAACAGGCCCAGAAGGGCGGCAAGGTGGTGGCGGCCGCCGTGGGCGCCATGAACGAAATCAACCAGGCGTCCAAGAAGATCGCCGAAATCATCACCACGATCGACGAGATCGCCTTCCAGACGAACCTGCTCGCGCTCAACGCCGCGGTGGAGGCGGCCCGGGCCGGCGAGCAGGGCCGGGGCTTCGCCGTGGTGGCCGGCGAGGTCCGCAACCTCGCCCAGCGCTCGGCCGCCGCCGCGAAGGAGATCAAGGCCCTGATCCAGGACTCGGTGGCCCGGGTCGAGGCCGGCACCGGACTCGTCACCCAGTCCGGGCAGACGCTGGAGGAGATCGTGACCTCGGCAAAGCGTGTCGCCGACCTGGTCGCCGAGATCGCCGCCGCCTGTCAGGAGCAGTCCACCGGCATCGACCAGGTCAACCGGGCGGTCACCCAGATGGACCAGGTAACCCAGAAGACGGCCGCCCAGACCGAGGAACTGGCCTCCACCGCCCAGGCCATGGCCGGGCAGGCCCAGCGACTGCAGGCGCTGGTCGGCCAGTTCCGCCTCGAGGCCGGCGCCGCGCCGGCCCCGGAGGTCTCGGCCCCGGAGGTCTCGGCCCCGGAGGTCC
>DATLZL010000165.1:0-15947 GCA_035574035.1 Binatia bacterium
AGGCGGGTCGTAGTCATCGGCTCCCAGGACCGACGGAGATACGACTCCACGAACTTGGCCGGCATGAGCACCTGGAACCCTTGCCGGCGGACACGGATTGTGGTGTCAGGCGACTCCTGTTCGAGCACGGCCTGGACGACCCAGTGATCTCGCAGCGCGGCCGGTGCGCGGTCACCAAGCGCCAGGCCGAGCACGAGGCGGCGCAGGCCGGGATGCCGACGGGTGGCGGCGAGGAGCACCGAGCTGGGCCGGATCAGTTGCATAACCGGTACGCCACCAGCTTGAAAGCGAAGGTCGGCAGGTCGGGCTCCCAGGGCCCGCCGCGCCGGAGTTCCCAGGGCGATGTCCGGGCGTCGTTCAGGCCGAACCGCGTGGTGACGGCACAGGCGAACCCCGCGTCGCGCACCAGCCGCACCGTGGTGGCGTCGTAGTCCTCGGCCCCGCCGTTCGGGTAGGCGAAGGCGGGCGGCGCCACGCCGCACGCCGACTGGATGGCCCGGCGGGACTCGACGATCTCGGCCCACGCCTCACCGGCCGCCATCCGCGACAGGATCGGATGGCTCACGGTGTGGGCTCCGACCGAGAAGCCGAGCCCGAGCAGGGCGTGGACGTCGTCCCAGGAGAGCATCAGGCCCTTGTGGCCGTGGCCGTCGCCGGCCCCCAGGGTGGCTACCGTCTGGTCCACGAGGACGCGGCGCTCGGCGTCTGGTCGGCGCTTGAGGTAGGCCAGGAGGCGGTCGAGGGCGCCGAGGCGCTCGGGGACGGTGCCGAGAGGCACCGCCTCGCCCCAGGGTGCCGGCCAGCCGGGCTGGCGGGTGTGCTTGAAGGCCAGAGCCAGGCGGTCGAACCAGGCGATCTCTCCGGAGCCGATGAATCCGGTAGCCAGGAACACGGTGGCCGGCAGGCCGTAGCGGGCGAGAATCGGCGCCGCGTGAGTCAGGTTGTCGCGGTAGCCGTCATCGAAGGTGACGGCCAGGGCATTGCGGGGCAGAGTGCCGCGCTGCAGCCGCTCGACCAGCGCCTCCACGGTCAGCACGACGAAGTGCCGGGCGACCCAGGCCATGTGGCGCTCGAACACCGCGGTCGGGACGGCCGGGAAGAATGGGTCGCCGTCGTCGTTCACCCGGTGGTAGCAGAGGATCTGGAACGCCGGCCGGCGCGTGTGGCAGGCAGCCGCGGTCAGAGGACCGAGAAGCCCGAGCCGATGCAGGTTCCGGGCGGCCAGCATCGTGAGGCGGCCACGCCCGCTCATGCTCTCCGCCCCTCGTGCTCGCGGTGCCAGAGTTCGAGCATCAGCAGGGTCCAGAGGATGTCGCCGTAGTAGGGCGTGGGGTCGGCGTCGTGGAGCGCGAAGAGGCGCTCCAGCCCCTCCCGGCGGAAGTAGCCGCGCGCCAGGGCCGGCCCGGCCAGCAGCGTGTCGCGCGCCAGGGCGCGGAAGCGCGGGTGGCTGCGCAGCCAGTGGCTCGTCGGCACGCCGAAGCCGTGCTTGGACTTGGCGAGCACCTCGGCCGGCAGGAGGCTCCGGAACGCCCGCTTGAAGAGATAGCGCTTTTCGAGCCCCCGCACCTTGAACCAGGCCGGCCAGGAGGCCGTCTCCTCGACCAGCGCCCGGTCGAGGAACGGAAACCGCACGCCCACGCCGGCCAGCGCCGCCGTGCGCGTGACCTTCGGCAGGTCGCTGTCGGCGATCGTCAGCTTGAGGTCGAGATAGAGAAGGCGGTTCAACTCCTCGCCGGCCCGGGCCCGACGCCAGTGCTCCTGGAGGAGCGCCACGGGTGCTGCGGGGTCCACCGCGGCCAGGAAGTCCGGCGCCAGCAGCCAGGCCGCCTCCTGGGCGACGAAGAACTCGTAGGAGTAGAACCGCTGCGGGTTCGGCAGGTTGGCCCGACGGACGTAGCGGTGGGCGCGCCCGAGCAGGCCCGGCGCGTCGGCCGGCACCCGGGCCAGCACGGGCTCGATGACGAGGCGGCGCAGCGGCCCCGGCAGGCGGTGGTACCGCGCGAACACGCGGTCGGTGCGGTACCGCTCGTTGCCGCCGAAGATCTCGTCGCCGCCGTCGCCGGCCAGCAGGGAGCGCACCCCGCACTGACGCGCCAGTTCCGCGCAGGCCAGCGTCCCGATGGCCGAGTTGTTGGCGAAGGGTTCCGGGAAGCCGGCGACCAGCCGCGGCAGGGCGGCGAACGCCTCCTCGGGGCTCACCACGTGGGTGTAGTGGGCGGCGTCGAAGTGCCGGGCGGCCAGCGTGGCGTAGTGCAGTTCGTCGTAGCGGGCCACGTCGAAGCCGATGGAGAAGGCATTGGGGCGCTCGCCGGTGGTCCGGGCCATGAGCCCCACCACGGTGCTGCTGTCCGTGCCGCCGCTCAGGAAGGCGCCGGCCGTCTTGACCTCGAGGCCGGCCAGCGCCCGCCGCACCGCCTGCTCGGCCAGGCGATCCACGCGGGCGGCCGCCGCCCCGACCGACGCCGGTCGCTCGGCGTAGACGATGTCCCAGTACGGCAGGACGCGGAGCCAACCGTCACCGGCCATCAGGACGTGTCCGGGAGGCAGGCGCCGCAGCCGCCGGAAGACGGTGTACGGGGTGGGGACGAAGCCGAAGTTCAGGTAGAGGAAGACGGCCGCGGGATCCACCTCGGCGGGGCGGCCGGCGGCGGCCAGCGCCGCCCGGGGCGAGGAGGCGACGGCGACGGTGGGGCCCTCCGTGTAGTAGAGGCGCTTGACGCCGAACGGATCGCTGGCGGCCAGCAGCGTGCGCCGCTGGGCGTCCCAGAGCAGGAGGGCGAAGGCTCCCTCCAGACGACTCACGAAGTCGCGACCCTCCAGACGGTAGAGCCGGAGCAGGGCCGCGGCGTCGGCGCCCTCGGCCCCGAGGAGGTCCAGGTCGCCGGCGATCAGCACGTCGCGCTCCCGGGCCGTCGCCCCGCTCTCGGCCCCGGCCACGCCGCCGGACCCCAGCACTCCAGTGGCGGGCCGGCCCGGACCCGCGCCGGTCGCCAGGGCGGCCCGCAGGCGCGCGAGCACGGCGTCGGCATCGAGGCGTCCCACGACCGCCGCGATCATGACGTCCTCGGCCGGAGGCGGTCCCGCCAGCGGCGGGCCGTCGGGAGCAGCCAGGTCTCGAGACCCTTGAGAAGCCGGCCCGCCACCGTCGGCGCGTAGAACTCCAGGGTGACCAGCTCGTGCGCCCCCGAGGCCCAGCGCAGCTTGTACTCGTTGACCCCGGGCCCCATGTCGTAGACCACCAGCCCGGGATCGCCGAACAGGCGGCGGACGATTTCGAGGTTGAGGTAAGCCCCCGGGGACAGATCGGCCAGCGCGGCGTCGTAATCGGCCCGCAGGGCGTGGACCACCCCGTTGGCGCCGATCTGGTACTCGGTGGCGATCGCCCGCCCCTCCAGGCGCAGGACCCAGAGCCGGAGCCAGCCCCGGGCGCTGGCCCGGCGGGTCAGCTCCCGGAAGAAGCGCGGCATGCCGTCCATCGTGGCCAGGGCCACACCCCGATCCGCCTTCCACGAGGCCAGCGAGACCTCCAGCAGGTCGCGGAAGACCGGCCCGTCGGGGTCCACGCTGCGGTGCTCCTCGACCGCCAGCGAGCCTCGGCGGTGGATGCGGTTCTCGATGCTCCGGCACGTCTTGCGGAACCGCTGGCTCCGGCTGCGGAAAAACTCCTCCCACGTGCCGGCCAGGCGCAGGTACGGCGACTGCTCGTGCCCGGCGACCCGCGAGGGCAGGTGGGCGGCGAGGACTCCCTGCAGTGCCTTGGCGGTGGGCCCGGCGGCCGGGAGCTTGGCCAGGCGCAGCAGGTCCCAGTCGGTCCGCTCGCGCAGGGCCTGGACCAGGGCGGTCATGACCTCGTCGAGGCCGCGGGCCACGAGGAGGTCGGCGAACGGAGTGTCGGGCGATTCCAGGAAGCTCAGCACGCGGACCGGCAGGCCCCGCACCCTCGTCCGGTAGTGCAGGAGCGGCACCAGCGCCAGCGGGCCGGCCGAGTCCTCCAGGACCCACACCTCGCGCCGCCGCTGCGGGCCCGCGGTGCGCCAGCAGCAGGCGAACCAGTCGTGGCTGAGGAACGGCGAGGACTGTCCGGCCTCCCGGGCGACCTCCTCCCAGACCGGGGCGAGCGCGTCGAACTCGCGAAGCGCCGTGACCCGCCGGAGCTTCATGCCCTGACACCTCGCTCGGGGTCCGGCTCCTGTGCCAGCGCGTCCGCTCCGACACCGGGCGCGCACACCGCCGGCGCGGCTGCCCGGCCGGCGGCCGCCTCGACGATCCCCTCCACGGCCGTCGCCGTCGCCGTCCACGAGTGGTGCCGCTCCACGAACCGGCGGGCGGCCTCGCCCAGGGCAGCGCGCAGGGCCGGCGTGGCCAGGAGCCGGATCACGGTCTCCGCGAAGCGCGTCGGGTCGTCCTCGACCAGCAGGTGACGGCCGGGGATCGCGTCCAGCCCGCGGTGGGCCACCGACGTGGTGACGACCGGCAGGCCGGCCGCCATCGCTTCCAGGACCTTGTTCTGGACGCCGCGCGCGATGCGCAGGGGCGCCACGGCGACGGCGGCCTCGTGCAGGAACGGACGGACATCGGGGACGCTCCCGGTGACCGTGATACCCGGCCGGCCGGCCAGCCGCCGGACGGCGCGGGCCGGGTTCTTGCCGACGACCAGGAAACGGGCGGCTGGCACGGCCTCGCGGACGCGGGGGAAGATCCGCTCGGCGAAGTACACCGCGGCGTCGGCGTTCGGCAGGTAGTCCATGGCCCCGGTGAAGATCATGACCGGGGGCGGCGGGCCGTTGCGGTCGGCGGGGCGGAAATATTCGAGGTCCACCCCGTTGGGGACCACCGCCACCGCCGAGCCCGGTGCCAGCGCGGTCAGGAGCTGGGCCTCCACGCGCGTGGTGACCAGACACCGGGCCGCCAGCCGCGCCGCCCGCGCCTCCTCGCGGCCGAGACGTGCGGCCTCCAGCCGGTACAGCCACCCCCGGTGGGCGGGCAGCAGGCTCGCGTACTGGCGCCACTTGTCCGAGTCCACGTCGACGAAGTCAGCGACGACGGGGGCGCCGCCGCCGTGGCGGGCGTAGGGTGTCATGGACGACGACGAGACGTAGACGACGTCGAACGGTGCCCGGGCCGCCTGACCCGCCAGTCGCGCATGCAGGGCTGGCGAGTGGAAGTAGCCGACGGTCGCCGAGCCGCCGAGCGCGAGGGTCCAGAGCGAACGCGCCAGGCGTTCGGCGCGGGGCGGGTTCTCGACCAGCAGATCGGCGACCACCTCGCGGAGGGCCGACGCGGGCACCGGATCGCGCTCGTCGCCCAGGCAGGCCAGCGTCACGGCGTGGCGCCGGGCCAGGTGGCGAAGCACGTGATAGGCCCGCACCTTGTCGCCCGTGCTGGGCGGGTACGGGATGCGGTGGGCCAGCATGAGGATCCTCATCCCGGCAGGTACCTGGTCAGCACCGGGCCCAGGCGGTTGGTGATGGCCAGCGGCAGGCGCTTCCAGAGGCGCCCGGCCAGCCGGAACAGCGGCCGGGACGGGCTGAGGTCCGGAAGCCGCTCGCCCCGCAGGAGCACGTACTGGTACGGCAGCGGCACCGGCTCGAACCCCCAGTGACGCTTGAAGTCGTAGGACCCGGTCCCCTCCCGGCTGCGCCCGAAGTCGAACACGCGGTAGCCCATCCGCGCCGCGTAGCGCATGAGCTGCCAGTACATGAAGTCGTTGACCGCCCACGGCCACGCCTCCCGGCGGGAGGCGCCGTAGTAGGGCAGCACCTGGTCCTCGTAGAAGAGCGTCAGCACCCCGGCCACCAACCGCTGGTCCTTCCAGACGGTCAGGAGCTGGGAGTCCTTGCCGAAGGCCTCGTGCACGGCCCGCAGCAGCCGCCGGGGGAAGACCGGCGAGCCCAGGTGGCGCAGGCTCTCGGCGTAGATGGGGTAGAACTCGTCCAGGTGGTCGCGGCCGATCTCGGCCCGCAGGCCGTGCTTCTCGCCCTGCCGGGTCATCCGCCGCTGCTTGCGGGGGATGGCCCGGGCGTTGTCCTCGTCGCTCTTCGAGATGGCGCGCGAGAAGGTCACGTAGAGCGACTTGGCCGGCAGGCCGAGCCCGAGGTCGCGCCGCTGCCGGAGTTCCACGTACGCCGCCCCCACGTCGCGCCCGAGACGGGCGGCGGCGTCCACCAGCGCCGCCCGCGCCGCCGGCGAGGCCGAGCAGACGCCGCCGTACACGGCGTAGGGGACGGAGATCAGCGCCTTGCCGCCCAGGAGCCCGCGCACCTCGAACAGGGGCAGCACTCCCTCGATCCGGCCAGCCTCGCGGGCGACGAGGTAGTGGGCGCGCAGGCCGTAGGTCTCCTCGACCGCGCGCCGCCAGGCCGTGAGGTGGAAGGGCGAGCCGTCGTCCGCGGCGCGGACGAAGGCGTCCCACTCCACCGTCTCCCGACCGAGTTCAGCGACGTCCATGTTCAGCCAGGATCCGCACGATCCGGGCGGCGGCCTTGCCGTCCCAGAGCTCGGGCAGCCGCCCGGTCGGCCAGCGGCCCGCCCGCACCTCGGCCCAGGCGTCGGCGATCCGGTCCCGGTCGGTGCCGACGAGTCGGTTGGTCCCCTGGGTGACCGTGATCGGGCGTTCGGTGTTGGGGCGCAGGGTGAGGCAGGGGATGCCGAGGGCGGTCGTCTCCTCCTGCACGCCGCCGGAGTCCGTGAGCACGCAGGCCGCGTTGGCCATGAGGTGGACGAAGTCCAGGTACGAGAGCGGTTCGATGACGTGCAGCGCGTCGAGGGCCCCGACGGGGACGGACTTCAGGTGCGCCCGCGTACGGGGGTGAACCGGGAAGACGACCGGGACGTCGCGCCGCACGGCGGCGATGGCCCCCAGGCTGCGCGTGAGGGCGACCGGGCCGTCCACGTTGCTCGGCCGGTGCAGGGTGAGGACGGCGAAGCGCCGGGGCTCGAGCGCCAGCGTGTGCAGGATCCGCGACCGGGCCGCCCGCTCCCGGTACCGGAACAGCGTGTCGATCATCACGTTGCCGACCGGGTGGATCCGCTCGGCCGGCACGCCCTCGCGCAGGAGGTTTTCGTCGGCCGAGGGCTCGGTGGTGAAGCAGTAGTCGGCGACGGCGTCGGTCAGGATCCGGTTGATCTCTTCGGGCATCGTCCGGTCGAAGGAGCGCAGCCCGGCCTCGACGTGGGCCAGCGGCACCGGTGTCTTGGCCGCCACCAGCGCGGCGGCCAGGGTGGAGGTCACGTCACCCACGACGACCATCAGGTCCGGGCGCTCGGCGGCCACGACCGGCGCCAGGCGGGCCATGATCTCGGCCGTCTGCACGACGGCCGGCCCGGAGCCGACCTCGAGGTTGACGTCGGGATCGGGGATGTCCAGGTCGCGGAAGAAGGCGGCCGACATCGCGAGGTCGTAGTGCTGTCCGGTGTGCACCAGGCGCGGCTCCAGCTCGGGGTAGAGCCGCATCTCGGCCAGGAGCGGCGCGACCTTGACGAAGTTCGGCCGCGCGCCGACCACCGTCATGACCTTCAGCGGGCGGCTCACCGGAGCACCAGAACTTCCTCGAGGATGGTCAGCGCCTGCCCGAGTTGGCGCTCGGCCATCTCCCGGTACTCGGCCCACGCGCCGCCGCCGTCGGTGGTGAAGGCGTCCACGGGTCGGCGCGCCAGGTTCCAGGCCACCGTGACCCGCTGGTGCTGGTAGGGCACGAGCGGGTCGATGAACCGCCCCTGGGTGCGGGCGTCGTCCATGGCCATCTTGAGCCCCGACATCCCGGCCCGGATCAGCACATAGATGCGGTTGATCTTGGGACGGAGCGGCAGGGCCTCCTGGCCCGAGTTGGCTGTGTCCAGGGCCGGCAGGACCTCGCGGATCAGGCTCGCCGCCGTGCGCAACTGGGCGGTGATGACCATCGGGTTGGGGTTCGGGGTGTCGAAACCCGGCAGGCCGAGCTGGGCCCGTCCGGGGACCGGGGCGCCCAGGATCGCGGCGCCCAGGGCGCCGAGCGCGAGCAGGGTGCGCGACCGGACGGCGCTCACGCCGCCACCTCCGCGAAGCCGAGCGCCGCCAGCACGCGCGCGGCCGGAGCGAAGGCGAAGTCCGCGAGCAGCCGGTCGAGCTTGGCCTCGGTCCGGTCCAGGTTGACGTAGTGGCGGAAGCGCGTGAGCGGACCGGCCGGCAGGCGCGGCTGCTCGGGGTCCACCTCCCAGGGATGCACGTACACCATGGCCGGGCGCTCCTCGCGCCGGTTCAGGTGGCCGATCGCCCGCCGGACCAGCGGGTAGGGCAGCAGCCGGAAGTAGCCGCCCCCGGCGAAGGGCAGGTTCTGGCCGGCGACGCGGAAGGTGCTCATCGGGAACTCGACGATCTCCGCCCCCGAGTCGAGCCGGACGCGGTAGGGGAACCGCGGGGCGTCGGGGATGCCGTAGCGGTCGTGGTGGATGGGGAAGACGCTCGAGTCGTAGCGGAAGCCTTCCTCGACCAGGATGTCGAGGGCCCACCATGTCGTGCGCACCACCGAGCAGGTCGGCGCCCGGTAACCGGCCACGGCCGTGCCGGCGGCGTCCTCGAGGGCCGCCCGCGCGGCCCGCAGGTCGCGCCGGAACCCGTCGGGGCCCAGGGCGTAGATCGGCCGGTGGGCGTCGCTGTGGCAGCCCACCTCGTGGCCGCGGGCGGCGATCTCGCGGACGAGGTCGGGGTGGCGGCGGGCCACCCAGCCGACGACGAAGAAGGTCGCCCGGACCTGGTGACGGTCGAACAGGTCGAGCAGCCGACGGGTGCTGGCCGCGACCCGGGAGGGCAGGTGCGTCCAGTCGCGCTCCGGCACCCGGCCCCGGAAGGCCTCGACCTGGAAGTATTCCTCGACGTCCACCGTCAGCGCGTTCAGCATCCTCAGAGGGTGACGATCTTGCGGCGGTGCTCCTGGATCCGCCCGAGCGCGTTGCGCACGTCGACCACCAGCGGGGCCTCGCGGGCGATCAGCGGGTAGTCGAACACGCGGTGGTCGGTGACGACCAGGGCGCAGTCGCAGGCGTTGAGCGTGCGCGGGGTGAGGGGCACCGAGACCAGCTTGTCCTCGCCCATCCGGAGCTCGGGCACGTAGGGGTCGCTGTAGGTCACCTGGGCCCCCCGCTGCAGCAGGAGCCGCATGATCTCCAGCGCCGGCGACTCGCGGACGTCGGCCACGTCGCGCTTGTAGGTGACGCCCAGGACCAGGATGCGCGCGCCGCGCAGGCAGCGACCGCGGTCGTTGAGGGCGTCGGTGACGAGCGAGACGACGTGGCGCGGCATCGCGTGGTTGATCTCGTCGGCCAGGGCGATGAAGCGCGTCTCGAAGCCGCTCAGGCGCAGGCGCCAGGAAAAGTAGAGGGGGTCGAGCGGGATGCAGTGGCCGCCGGTCCCGGGGCCCGGGTAGAAGGGCATGAAGCCGAAGGGCTTGGTGGCGGCCGCCTCGATCACCTCCCAGGGGTTGACGCCGATGGCGCGGCAGGCCAGGGCCAGCTCGTTGGCCAGGGCGATGTTCACGCTGCGGAAGGTGTTCTCCAGCAGCTTGGCCGTCTCCGCCACCCGGGGACTCGACACCCGGTGCACGCGCGCGGTGATGGCCGCGTAGAGCTCGGCGGCCAGCTCGGTGCAGGTCGGGGTGACGCCGCCCACCACCTTGGGGATGTTGGCGGTGGTGAACTCGGCGTTGCCGGGGTCCACCCGCTCGGGGGAGAAGGCCAGGAAGTAATCGTGTCCGAGGGTGAAGCCGCGGCCCTCCAGCCGGGGCAGCAGGACCTCCTCGGTGGTGCCGGGGTAGGTGGTGGACTCCAGCACCAGGAGCTGGCCGGCCCGGAGCACCGGCAGCAGGCTCTCCAGGGCGGCCAGAATGAAGGAGATGTCGGGCTCCTTGCTCTTGCGCAGCGGGGTCGGCACGCAGATGACCAGGGCGTCGGCCTCGGCCCCGGCCTCGTAGGTGGTGGCGGCGCGCAGGCGGCCGGCGCTCACCAGCGCGGCCAGGTCCTCGCTCCGGACGTCGCCGATGTAGGAGGTGCCGGCGTTCACCAGGCTGACGCGCTCGAGGTCCACGTCCACGCCGGTGACCCGGAACCCGGCCCGGGCCAGGGCGGCGGCGAGCGACAGCCCGACGTAGCCCAGGCCGGCCACCAGCACGTGAGCGGAGCGGGAGCGGAGGCGGTCCTGCAGGCGCGCGGCGTGGTCCACGGTCAGTTCCTTCCGTAGGTGCGGTAGTAGTAGGCGTAGCGGCTGCGGAGGACCGACACCGGCATCTCGTTGATGACGACGCCGAGGATCTTGGCCCCCGCGGTCTCGAGCAGTTCGCGGGCGCGACCCAAATCGCGGCACGTGGTGTGGCCCGCCCGGACCACGAGCAGCACCACGTCCACGGCCGCGGCCAGGAACAGGTTCTCGGGGACTATCAGGACGGGCGACGAGTCGTAGATGACCAGCTCGGCGTGCTCGCCGAGGTCCTGGACGACCTGGCGGAGCCGGGCGGTGGCCAGCGTGCCGCGGACCTCGGGCCGCATGGCCTTGCCCCGGGGCGCCAGCCACATCCGCTCGCCGACCGGGACCAGGGCCTGGTCGGCGCCGCCGCCCTCGAGGACGTCCACGATCCCCGTCTCCGGCTGGGCCTGCAGGATCTGGTGCAGGGTGGGCCGCTGGAAGTCGGTGTCGGCCAGCAGCACGCGCTTGCCGGACTCGGCGAAGGCCAGGCCGAGGTTCACCACCACGGTGGACTTGCCCTCGCCGGGCGAGGGACTGGTGACCAGCAGGCTCCGGAACCCGGCGGTCCGCTGGGCGAGCTGGATGGCGACCCGCAGGTCGCGGAAGCAGTCGGAGAAGAGCAGGTTGTCGTCCGGCTTCTTGCGCAGCGGCGGCAGCGCCCCGACGTACCGGGGCTTGCGCGAGCGCAGGGCCGGCAGGAGCGCCAGGACCGGCAGGCCGGTCGTGGCCGTCACGTCGTCCTCCCCCTCGACGGTACGGAGGACCAGCTCCACGCCCGCCGGCACCGCCGCCCCGACCATCAGGCCGAGCGCCAGCGCGACCGTCATGAACTTGAGCCGCTTGGTGCTGGCGGCCGGCATGGGCGGGGCGGGCGGGTCGATCACCTTGACCACCCGCATCTCGCCCTGTTCCCGGATCCGGGCCGCGGTGAGCTTGTCGGCCAGCATGTTGTGCAGCGCCCGCTGGCTCTCGACCTCGCGCACCCGGCGGGCGTACTCGGCCTCGCCGCGCGACAGGCCCTGGAGCGAGGCGCGCAGCCCGTCGGCCTGCTTGCGCAGGGCCTCTTCCTGGGCCCCGAGCGTGTGCAGGGCGGTCTCCAGGGTCAGCACCTGCTCGGCGAAGTTGACCCGCTCCTGCGGCGGCACGGCCCCCGGGGCGGGCGTGACCGGGGTGGTCTCCCGCACGGCGGCCCCGAGCAGGCGCTGGACCTCGGCGATCCGCTCCTTGACCAGGACCACCCGCGGGTGCTCTTCGGTGTAGCGCGTCTGGAGGTCCAGCAGCGTGCCCTCGAGCTGGGCCAGCTGCTGGCGCAGGCGCCGCACGTCGGGCGGGGTCTCGACCGGCTGGACCGGAGCGGGGGCCGGAGGCGGCGGGTTCTTCTTCTGCTGCTCGACCTTCTCGCGGAGCGCGGCCAGCCGGGTCTCGACCATCCGCCGGTTGGCCTGGACCTCGGCCAGCGTCTGCTCGATCTGGGTCAGGCGGGACACGGTCGCCTGGTGGCGGTCGGGGATGCGGATGCCGCCGCTGGCGGCGGTGAGGGCACGGAGGGCCTCCTCGCTGTCGCGCAGGCTCTTCTTGACCTCCGCCAGCTGCTGTTCCAGGAACTCGCGGGACACGCGGGCGTCGTCGACGTTGAACGAGCGGGTCCGCGCCAGGAGGGCCTCGATGTAGGTGTTGGCGATATCGACGGCTACCTGGGGCCGGGAGGCCTCGGCGGTGATCGTCACCAGCCCGCTGGTGCCGGGGGCGTCGAACCGCACGCGAGCCTGCTGCAGCTCGCGCAGGGCCCGGCGCTGCGGGCTCTCGACCTCCGGCTCCTCGCCGCGCAGGCGGCGGAGGAAGTTCATCAGGGTCAGGGTGTAGTCCACGTGGTAGGGGTTGTCGATCAGGTCCTGGACGGAGGCCTTCGGCAGGTTGTCGAGCACGTTCTCGGCCAGGGCCCGGGAGCGCAGGATGGCGAGCTGCACGGCCAGCGGCCGGAACGGTGCGAACTCCTGGAACACCGGCACCCGGTCCGGGCGGCTTTCGATCAGGATCGTCGCCGACGTCCGGAAGCGAGGCGGCTCGCTGCCCAGGTAGTAACCGGCCGGCACGAAGGCCGCGGCGGCCAGCACCGTCACCAGCACCAGCAGGCGCTTGCGGCGCCGCAGCACCCCGACAGTCACGCGCTTGAGGAGCTTCCAGTATTCCACGGCGGTCAGTCCTTTCGGGGCCTCATCGCGCGCCCCGGGCGAAGAGTACGACCTGCAGCGTGTCCAGGACGATCAGGAAGTCGAGAAACGGCGACAGGTTCTTGATGTAGTAGAGGTCGTACTGCAGCTTCTCCAGCGTGTCGTCCACCGAGGCGGCGTAGGCGCGGCGCACCTGTGCCCACCCGGTGAGGCCGGGCTTCACCGCCAGGCGTCCGAGGTAGAAGGGGATCTCCCGCTGGAGCATGCGCACGAACTCGGGGCGCTCGGGCCGCGGCCCGACGAAGCTCATGTGGCCGACCAGCACGTTGTAGAGCTGGGGGAGCTCGTCGAGCCGGGTCTTGCGGAGGATGCGGCCCACGCGCGTGACCCGCGGGTCGTCGGGCTGAGCCCAGACGGCGCCGGAGCCGGCCTCGGCGTCCTCCCGCATCGACCGGAACTTGTTGAGCACGAAGATCCGTCCGTGCTGGCCGACCCGGCGCTGGCGAAACAGGACCGGTCCCCGGGAGTCGAGCTTGATGGCCACCGCGATCACGAGCATCAGCGGCAGCGTCAGCAGGAGCCCGACCGCCGCCCCGACCAGGTCCACGCCGCGCTTGACCCGCTGGACCAGGGTGGTCTTCACGAAGCCGTCGGAGTAGATGAGCCAGGACGGCCGCAGGTCCGTGACCAGGATCTTGCCGGTCTGCTTCTCGTAGAAGGTCGGCCAGTCCTCCACGCGGATGCCCCGCAGCCGGCACTCGAGCAGCTGGCCGGTCGGCACCGCCCCCCGCATGTCGGCCAGGGCCACGACCACCAGCTCGGCCTGCAGTTCCTCGACGATGTTCAGGAGGTCGTGGCTCTTGCCCAGCAATTCGTAGCCGGCCGGCACCCGGTCGGCGGCCGCCGGGTCGTCGTCCACGAACCCGAGCACGGTGAAGGGCTGCGAGCCGGTCCGCTGCAGGGCCACCAGGGTGTTCACGCCCCGGCCGGTGCCCAGGACGACCACCCGGGTCCGCATCCGGTCCGCCGGCCGGAGGGCGACCCACCCCAGCCGCCAGAGGAGCAACCCGGAGAGCGCCAGCACGATGGTCTGCACGAACACCAGCCGTCCGAAGCCGAGGTGCGGCAGGGCATAGCTGGCCGCGGCGGCGCCGAGGGCCGTGCCGGCCAGCGCCAGGAGCAGGCGACCCACGAGCTCGCGCCGGCCGTAGGGCAGGCGCGTGCGGTAGAGGTCAGCGAGGTGGAGCGTGAAGACGGCGGTGCCGGTGAGGACGAGCACCTTGGGCCAGATCGCGCCGTAGCCTGGCCAGCCGCCGGTCGCCCGGGCGAGCCAGACGGCGGTGGAAATGATCAGGACGTCGCCGACGAGAAGCGTTAAAGCTGCCGTCGGAATGTAATGTCGAAAGACACGAAGCACAGCGCGAGCACACGGCAAGTCGCATGCCCCCGCCCCTGCCGGCTAAGCCCCCGTCAAATCGAACGTTGTGAAATGTCTGCTCTATTGAAGATCGTTACCTCGAACGCGCAAGATTGTTCGCCCCGCTTGACGCAGCGTAGAAATTTCAGACAGTTGCGCAAAGGCCAGGCGAGCAAGTTTTGCGTGGTAGACGGCTACCCAGTGAGGTGACCGGCCCGCGGCGCCAGGGGTGACGGTGGACGTCACCGTCCGCGTCGCGACGCCAGGCTGGCACGCGGATGCCAGCCTCCCCCGCGGCCCGGCCGCAAGTGGTTGTTTTTCACCACCGGCAGCTGTGGCGGCCCCGTTGCACCCGGCGGGGGCGCCATGCGACGACACCCACGCGCCCTCTGCCGGCTGTTCGCTGGAGTCCTGGTCTACGCGATAGGCACCGGCTTCGCTCCGTCCGTGCTCGCCCAGCCGCCGCGATTCGCCGCTGCCGATGAGCTGCTCGTCGGCTTCCGCGGCGGCGTCGGCCGGGCCCGGGCCGAAGCGACGTACCGTGCGCACGGCGCGAGCAAGGTCGAGGAGTTCGGGCCGATCAACGTGCACCGCATCCGCGTCCCGGCGCCGGCCCTGGCGGCCGTGGAGCGCGCGCTCGCCCGTCGGCCGGAGGTGAAGTTCGTCGAGCGCAACTGGGCCGTCCGCGTGCAGTTCGTCCCCGGCGACCCGCTGTTTCCCAGTCAGTGGCACCACTTCACGATCAACAGCCCCGGCGCCTGGGACGCGGTGCCCGGGGCGTCGTCGGCGGTGATCGCGATCATCGACACCGGGGTGGACTCGAGCCACCCTGACCTGGTGGAACGCCTGGTACCGGGGTACAACCCGTCCACCGGGACGTCCGACACCCGGGACGTGTACGGCCACGGCACCAAGACGGCAGGGACCGCCGCCGCCACCGGCAACAACGGGCTCGGCGTGGCCGGCGTGGCCTTCGCCGCCGGGATCATGCCGGTCAAGGGGTGCGGAGACGACGGGTACTGTTACTACTCGACCGTGGCCTCCGGTCTCCTGTGGGCGGCCGACCACGGGGCCCGCGTGATCAGCATGAGCATCGGCGGAGTGGCGGCCAGCGCGACGATCACCAGCGCCGCCCAGTACGCCCGGAGCAAAGGGGCAGTCGTGGTGGCGGCCGCCGGCAACTGCGGCTGCTTCGACTCGACCCCGGAGAACCCCTACATCGTGTCCGTCTCGGCGACGGACAGCAGCGACGCCCTGGCCTCGTGGTCGTCCACCGGCAACTACGTGGAACTGGCGGCCCCCGGCGTGGGCATCTACACGACGACGGTCGGCGGCGGCTACGGGGCGCCGTCGGGCACCTCCTTCGCCGCGCCTATCGTGGCCGGCGTGGCGGCGCTGATGTTCGGGGCCAACCCCGCCCTCGGCCCGGCCGACGTGGAGGCGTTGCTCAAGTCCACCGCGGTCGACCTCGGCCCCTCCGGGTGGGACCCCCAGTACGGCTACGGGCGGGTGGACGCCTACCGCGCGGTGACCGCCGCCGCCGCGGCCGGGGGCACCCGCGACACGACCCCGCCGGCCGTCGCCATCACCGCGCCCGCCGACGGCGCGACGCTCAGCGGCGGCGTGGCGGTGAGCGTCGCGGCGTCCGACACCGGCGGTATCGCCCGCACCGAGCTCTACGTGGACGGAGCGCTGTGGGGGACGGACGTGACGGCCCCCTACGAGTTTTTCCTGGACACCACGCGGCTGACCAACGGCAGCCACGTGCTGACGGCGCGGGCGGTGGACAGCGCGGGCAACGTCGGCACGGCGAGCCCGATCTCGGTCAGCGTCAGCAACACCGCCCCGGCCCCGAGCAGGGACACGACGCCGCCCACCGTCAGCATCACGTCGATCGCCCAGATCCGCAACCGCGTCCGGGTCAGCGTCAGCGCCGCCGACGACACCGCCGTCAGCAAGGTCGAGCTCTACGTGGACGGGCAGCTCGTGGCGACGAGCACCTCCTCCTCGCCGACGTTCAACCTGAACGCCAACCGGCTGTCGCCGACAAGCCACACCTTCACGGCCCGGGCCTACGACGCGGCCGGGAACACCGGGGCCGCCACGACCTCGTTCACGGTCTCGAAGTAGGCGACCGGCGGGCGCC
>DATLZL010000166.1:0-3119 GCA_035574035.1 Binatia bacterium
CGCGCGGGCAGCAGCAGGCGGCCCAGCGTCACCATGTAGAGCACGCCGACCGCCGACAGGGCGAGTCCGATCGGCGCGATCGAGAACAGCCCGAGCCCCGGGCGACCGACCTGCTGGAGCGTCCCGCTCGCCACCAGGAAGGCCGGGGCGCCGATGATGGTGATCGTCGTGCCCAGCGAGGCGGCGAAGGACAGCGGCATCAGCAGCTTCGACGGAGGCACGTTGAGGCGGCGCGCCAGCTCCAGGGTCACCGGCAGCATGACCGCGGTGGTGGTGACGTGGTGGGTGAAGGCGGACAGCAGCGCCACCGCTCCGGTGATGACGCCGACCGCCCGGGTGTAGCCGCCGCCGGCCAGCCGGCCGATCCAGCCCCCGAGCGTCTCCGACACGCCGGTGGCATGCAGCCCGGCGCCGAGCACGAACACGGCGCAGACCACGATGGCCGGCTCGCTGGCGAAGCCGGCGAACGCCGCCCTGGGTTCCAGGATCCCGGCGGTGACCAGCGCCAGGATGATGAGCGCCGCCACCACGTCGTTGCGGATGCGCTCGCTGGCCAGCAGGACGAACGCCGCCCCGAGGATGGCGAAGTAGAGCAGTTGCTGGCTGGACAGCTCGCCGAGCACGGCCCTCAGCGCAGCACGTCGCGTGCCAGGCGCTTCAGCGCCGGAACCAGTCGCGCAGCCGCCGCCACCAGTCGATGACCTGCTCGCCGAACCAGCCGTGCTCCTCGCACGGCGGCGGCTCCGAGCCCTCCAGGAAGACCTCGCGCGCCACGACCGGGCAGAACCGGGTGGCCCGGCGCCCGTTGGTGGAGTCGATGTCCACGACGCTCACGCCGGCCGGCATCTCCACCGCCGGGGCCGGGTAGGCGTCCAGGGCCTGCCGCATGAAGTCGGCCCAGATCGGCAGCGCGGCGTCGGCGGCCGACAGGCCGTGGGCCTCGCCGCCGTCGAATCCCACCCAGACGAGCGCCAGCAGGTGCGGCGTGTAGCCCACGAACCACGCGTCGCGCGCGTCGTTGGTGGTGCCGGTCTTGCCCGCGACCGGGGCCGTCACCCCGAGGCCGCGCGCGGTGGCGCCCGTCCCGGCCGTCATCACGCCCTGCAGCAGCGACGTCATCAGGTAGGACTCGGCGGCGGAGATGACCGGCCGGCTCTCGGGCTCGGCCACGACGAGCGTCGTGCCGTGGGCGTCGTAGACGACGCGGACCGCCGCCACCCGGTCCAGGCGCCGCCCCCCGTTGGCCAGCGGCAGGTAGGCCCGGGCCAGTTCCAGCGGCGTCACCTCGAAGGCGCCCAGTGCCATGGCCGGCACCGGGCGCAGCGGGCTCTCGATGCCGAGCGCGCGCGCGGCTTCGATCACCTCCGGAAGGCCGACCTCCTGGGCGATGCGGACGGTGGCGGCGTTGAGCGACAGCTCGAGCGCGCGGCGGACGCTCACGCGGCCGGCGTAGTGGTCCTCGTAGTTGCGGGGCGTCCACGGCTCGCCGTTGACGGTCAGGGTGATCGGCTCGTCGTCGACGAAGCTGGCGGCGGTGAAGGCCGGGCCCCCGCGACGGGCTCGCAGGGCGGCCAGGTAGACGAAGGGCTTGAAGGCCGAGCCCGGCTGGCGCCGGGCCAGCAGGGCGCGGTTGAACTGGCTCACCTGGTAGTCACGACCGCCCACCAGCGCCAGCACGTGGCCGGTGTCGGGCTCCAGCGCGACCAGGACCGCCTGCAGGCGCTGGGCCGGCTCCGGGCGCCGCAGGCGGGGCCGGCGCGCCTCCAGGCGCTCCAGCCCCCGGGCCACTGCGGTCTCGGCGAAGCGCTGGAGCGTGAGGTCGAGCGTCGTGTAGACGCGCACGCCGTCGGGCTCGTCGGCCGTGTCCCCGATCCGCTGCTCGATCTCCTGCTGCACGTAGTCGGTGAAGTAGGGCGCCCGCCGTCCGGGGCTCGGGCGCACCTGCACCCGGATCGGCTCGGCCCGCGCCGCCGCGTACTCGGCGTCCGAGATGTGACCGAGCTCGCGCATGCGGGCCAGCACCACGTCCCGGCGCTGCCGGGCCCGGTCGGGGTCGAGCACCGGCGAGTAGCTGTTCGGCGCCCGGATCATGCCGGCCAGCAGGGCCGCCTCGCCGAGCGTGAGCTGGTGGATCTCCTTGCCGAGGTAGGCCCGGGCGGCGGCGCCGACGCCGCGGACCGCGAGGGATCCGTGCTGCCCCAGGTAAGCCTCGTTCAGGTACGACTCCAGGATCTCGGCCTTGGAGTAGCGCCACTCGACCGCCGCCGCCAGCCACGCCTCGCGCAGCTTGCGCCCGAGCGTGCGCCGGGAGCCGACGAGCCGGTTCTTGACCAGTTGCTGGGTGATCGTGCTGCCGCCCTGGCTCACCCGGCCGCTGCGGAGGTTGACCCAGGCCGCGCGGAGCAGGCCGCGGAGGTCCACGCCCGCGTGCTCGAAGAAGCGGTGGTCCTCGGCGGCCAGGACGGCGTGCTGCAGCGAGGGCGGCACGTCGGCCAGCCGCACCGGCCGGTAGTCCTCGCCGCGATCCCCGCTCGGCAGGACCTCGGCCTCGAGACGGAGACCGTCCACCGGCTGCCGCTCGCGCAGCACGCGGGCGATCCGATCGCCCTTCAGCTCGAGCCGGACCCGGGTCGGCGCCTGCCCCTGGTCCTCCTCGAAGCCCCGCACGTACAGGTCCCAGGCGGCGGCGGTGCGCCGGAACTCGCCGGGCGCCGCCGGCATGCCGGTCGTCTCCCGGTACCGCAACCGGCTGAGCGTGCCGGCCAGGTCGACGGCGCGGATGCTGATGCCCGGCACGAGCGGCTGGCCGGCAGCGTAGACGAGCGTACGGCGAGTGGCCTCGGTGCGGGCGAACCGCGCGAGCTCCACCGCCGTGTAGGTGGCGAGGGCGGCGGCGGCGAGGGCGAGCAGCCCGCCCACCCCCAGCGCGACGGCGGTGAAGGGGCCGACCTGCCGCGCCCATCGGCGAAGGCGGGCGGCCGTGCCCCGGAGGGCCATCATGCTCCTCAGTATGCCTGGGCGGTGGGCGCCGGCGCGGCGGCGTGCAGTCGGGCGCCGGGTCGGGGAGGGATCGCGCGACCACGAGGTCGGTGGCCGCAGGAGCCGTGGGCGGCTGGGCT
>DATLZL010000167.1:0-15465 GCA_035574035.1 Binatia bacterium
GGCGCGGAGCAACCGAGGGAGGGCGGCGGCCGCCCTCCCCCGCCCGCTAGGTCCTCGGGGCTAGGTCTTCTTGAGCTCGGGACCGCGGAACGCGTTGTGGCACGCTCCGCAGGTGGTCTTGCCCAGCTCGGCGGCGGCGGCGCTGGTTGCCTGGGCGTCGCCTCCGCGGGAGGTGGCCGCCAGCTGAGTGGCCTTGGTCTCCAGGGACCGAGCGTAGCCCTCGAAGTCCGACCACCGCTGCCAGATCTCGGGCTTGGCCCGGGAGGTCTGAGGATTGAGGGATCCGGCCGGGAACAAGCTCGGGATACGCTTGGCCGTCGCGGCCAGCTTCTCGGCGTCCGCGGCCACGGCCTGGACCTGGCCGGCCTTGAGCTTGTCCTGGATGGACCGCATCGCCGCGCCCTGCTCCTTCATGAGTGCCTGCCGCTCGCGGATGACCTCGTCCGGCGACCGGCTGGCCATCGTCGCGCATGCGGCCAGCGCCGCCACTGCCCCCACCGCCATCGGTAACCGCAGCATCGAGCGCCTCATCGGGCCTCCTTTCTCACCGCGGGCCGTGCCCGGTCCGCGGTGGCACTCCTCACTTGCGGATCGCGTGACGCACGGGCGGGATGGACTTCAGGTAGCGCGCAATGGCGAGCCGGTCGGCGAGCGTCAGGTCCTTGTAGCCGGCCAGCGTGCCGTGGATGACCTCGGCCATGAGGCCGGCCGCCACGTCGCCGTCGGGCTTGTTGCCGGTCGCCAGGTACTCGGCGATCTCCTCCTCGGACCAGGTGAGCCCCGTCTGAGCGTCGGGCGTGATGTTGGGCACGGCCGAGTTCTCGGGCCCGCTCGGATTGCCGGCCAGGAACCGGCTGCTGTCCGGGGCGTACGTGACCGTACGCGGCGTGTGGCACTCGCCGCAGTGACCGAGGGCCCGGACCAGGTACTCGCCGCGGGCCAGACCGGCGGTGGGCGCCGTCGGCGGCGGCGTCTCCCGCGGTGCGAAGGCGGCCAGCCAAGCGGGCAGGAAAACCGTCTCGAAGAGCGGCACGGTGATCCGCTTGGGCTGGTTGGGCCGGTTGACCGCGGGGACGGTGCGCAGGAAGGCGACCAGCGCCCGGAGGTCCTCGGCCGCCATGCCGTTGAAGACCGGATAGGGATGCACGGGCAGCAGGCGCTCGCCGTTCGGTCGCCGCCCGAGCCGGATGGCGGTGATCACCTGCTCGTCAGTCCAGGCGCCGATGCCGGTCTGCCGGTCCGGCGTGATGTTGGTCGAGTACACGGTGCCGAAGGGGCCGTCGTACCGGCGTCCGCCGGCGTTGACGGGCTGCCCGCGCACGGTGTGGCAGCCGCAGCCCCCGGTGGCGCCGAAGACGTACCGGCCCCGGGCGATCTCGGCCGGGGAGGGCTGGCCGGCGGCGGGGCCGGGCGCCCCGAGCAGCCCGAGCAGCGCGAGGCCCAGCAACCCGAGCCGGAGACCGAGGCCGGCGAGTGCCGACGCCATAGCAGGCCGCTGCAGGAAACCGCTCAGCGAGCGTCTCGGTTCCCGCCGCCCTCGCCCAGCGCCGCCTGCATGACCAGCGCATCCTCGCCGGTGTCGTAGTAGTAACCGCGCCGGCGGCCGACGACCCGGAACCCGAACGACTCGTAGAGGGCCCGGGCCTCCACGTTGCTCGGACGGACCTCGAGGACCACCAGCCGCAGCCCGCGCTGTCGCGCCTCGTCCAGGACGCGGCCCAGCATGGCCCGGCCGATCCCGCGCCGGCGCTCCTCGGGGTGGACGGCGATGTTCGTGATATGCATCTCGTCGGCTACCTCCCAGAGGCAGACGTAGCCGACCACGCGGCCGCCCTCCCGGACGACGTAGCAGCGTGCGACCTGGTTCTGCTCCATCTCGTAGAGGAAGGCGCCCCGTGACCACGGCATCGTGAAGGACAGCCGCTCGATGGCCACGACCTGGTCGAGGTCGGCCGGCCGCATCGGCTCAAGGGACAGCGAGCGCACGACGCTTGAGCTCGGCCTCGGAGGGCCGGAGGTAGATCGGAAGGAGGTCGGCGGGGGCGACGCTCTCGCCGGCCAGCAGCCGGGCGCGGCCCAGGACCGCGACGGCGGCCGGCGACGGCAGCCGCCGGTGCGGTGGCGCCGGATGTGCGTGGGGACTCTGGACGAGGGCCGCCCCGTCGCCGAGGACGATCGTGGGCTCGACCAGGCGGGCGGCCAGCGCCTCCGGAGCCAGCGCGAGGTACTCCCACTCCCGCCGCCACCCCGCACCCTCCCAGCGGTACCGACAGGCGTAGACCTCCCCCTTGCGGGCGTCCAGAACCGGGCAGACGGGCCAGGCCGCGAACGGAAGGGCGGCGGCCAGGGCGTCCAGCGTGGGGACGCCGGCGATCGGGATGCCGAGGGCCATCGCCAGCCCCTTCACCGCGCTGAGGCCGATGCGCAGGCCGGTGAACGAGCCCGGACCGACCGCCACGGCCAGCCCCTCGAGGTCTCCCGGCCTCCACCCGGCGTCGGCCATCAGGCGGTCGATCGCCGGCAGGAGCCGTTCCGAGTGGGTCGCACTCACGTCGAGGACGTACTCGCCTCGCACCCGGTCTCCGTCGAGGAGGGCGACGCCGCCCGCCAGCGTGGAGGTCTCCACCGCGAGGACGCGCACGGGGGCGAGTCTAGCACGCGCCGGCGACCGAGGCCGGCGTGCGATAATGGCGCGCAGGAGGTCCGGAATGAGCGCCGCTCCGCGCAAAGATCCCGCCGCCGTCGAGGCCGAGGTTCGAGAGAAGATCCACCTGGAGATCCTCAAGCGGACCGGCGCCTACCACTCCAACGACCACATCCTGCTCCCCTCCGGCCAGCACACGACCGACTACATCGAGAAGACGCTGGTGACGACGGAGCCCTCGTTCACGGAGGGCCTGGGCGCGGTCATCGCCCGGCACTTCGCCCAGTGGCCGGTGGACGTCGTGCTCTCCACCGGACCCGGGGCCCTGATCCTCTCCCACTGCGTCGCCCGCGCCCACCCTTCCCGGCCCATCGTGATCTACGGCACCAAGGGGCTCTCGGGCGGCGAGCGCCGGGTCTCCCTTCCGCTGGAGTTCCAGCGGCTCATCCGACCCGGCACGCGCGTGCTCCTGGTCGAGGACCTGGTGAGCACGGGGTCGACGCTGACGCTGCTGATCAATCTCGTGGAACAGATGGGGGGCGAGGTGATGGGCATCGGCTGTCTCTGGCGCCGCACCTCGGTGGAACTGGCGGGCAAGCCGGTCTTCAGCCTGGTGAGCAGGGACTTTCCCACCTACAGTCCGGCCGACTGCCCGCTGTGCAAGAAAGGTGTGCCCCTCAACGAGGAGTTCGTGCGGCGCCGCGCCCACCGCCGTTCGTCGTCCGCTCGCACCTCCCGGCCCGCCTGACCGTTTCCTTCCGCTGGCACCGGCCTTGCTGCGACGTGACAGTGTCGCGGCGGGACGGCGCCTCTCGTCGTGGCTCGAGGGGTGCGCGATGCAAGCTTTCCTCGTCGGCGTGGTGGTCGCGGCGGCGCTCGGCATGGCCGCCTCGTCAGCAGCGGCGCCGGTGGCGGTCCGGTTTCCCGAAGGGGTCGCCCGCGCCTTCCCTGTCCTCAAGAACACCGACGGCCAGCCGCTGGCGCGGGGTGACCTGATCCAGGTCGTCCGCGGAGACCGGGTCGAGAACCGGCTCGTGTTCCGCTTCCGGGACGGCTCGCTCTATGACGAGACCGTCGTCTTCTCGCAGCAGGAGACGTTCCGCCTGCTCGCCTACCGGATCGTGCAGCGCGGCCCGTCCTTCCCCGAGACCCTCGAGGCCTCCATCGACCGGACCACCGGGCGCTACGAGGTCCGGTACCGCGCGGACGACGACAGCCCGGAGGAGCACCTCACGGGGACGTTCCAGCTCCCGGACGACGCCTACAACGGCATGCTGGGACTCGTGCTCAAGAACCTGTCCCGGCGGCCGGAGACCGTGTCCGTCGTGGCCTTCACGCCGCGGCCGCGGGTGGTGAAGCTCGCGCTGCTCCCGGTTGCGGAAGAGTCGGTGACGGTGGGCGGGGCCGCCCTGCCGGCGGTGCGCTGGCACATCCGGCCCCAGCTCGGGCTGTTCGCCTCGCTGCTGGTCGCCGACATCCCGGACATGCGGGTATGGATCCTGCCGGACGAAGCGCCGGCGTTCCTGCGGGCCGAGGGGCCGCTCTACCTCATGGGCCCTATCTGGAGGATCGAGCCGTATTGATCATCGTGGGGGGCTCCGGGCGCCCCCCACACCCCCAGGGCGGCTCGGGACGCCCCGGCCCAGCCGTGGCGCCCCTCGTTCCCCCCAGATCGATCATCGGGGCTCCGGGCGCCCCCCACACCCCCCAGGGCGGCTCGGGACGCCCCGCCAGCGGCTCAGGCCGCTTCCCAGAGACCCTCGGCGACGCCGGCGTCGCGGTAGGCGGCCCGGATGCGGTCCAGGTTCTGGGTGACCAGCAGCCCGATCTTCGCGAACGGCTCGAAGACCGGCCCCTGCCCCTCCACCATCGGGAAGCTCACCTTCGGCAGCTTCTCCCACGCCGTGGACAGGGCCGCGGTGACCGTGGTCAGGCGCGTGTAGAAGTCCTCCCGCTCGCGAGCCGCGCGCTTGACGATGGGCGCGACCAGGCAGTCGACCGTCTGCCGGGCCCGCGCCGTCGCCCCCTCCACCGCCGCCTCGGCCAGCGGCACCACCGTCACGCCGAGCTCGGTCAGGAAGCGGTGGAGCAACCGCCCCAGACTGTCCTGGAGCAGGACCTCCGGCACCCCGATCGAGCGCACCCGGCCTCCGACCTGCTGGCGCTCGGAGTAGAGCTGATCGCGCAGCCACTGCACGTACTGCCGGTTCTCCTCGTCCTTCCACCACTCCCGGATCATCTTCTTGCCCCAGTACCGGATGGTGGCGTAGTAGACGTCGCGCTTGACCAGGCGGCGGAGGATCCCCGGCCAGGAATAGAACCGGCCCATGGCCCGGATGGCGGCCATCTGCAGCTCGTAGGGGCTCATGCGGCGGGGCTGGTGCACGGCGTGGTGGCCGTCGTAGAAGGACCAGTTGCGGCTGATGACGTACTTGTCGCCGCCGGCGTAGAGCTGGGTCCAGTCCGGCGAGCCGGGGATGGGCGTCAGGATCATGAACTGGATGGAGTCGATGTCGTGCCGGAGGGCGAAGTCGGCGGTGGCCTCGATGGTCTCCACGTCGTCCTCGTCGGAGCCGACCACGAACATGCCGTGGATGCGGATGCCGTGGGCGTGGAACCGCTCGATGGCCCGCTCGATCTTGGCCAGGTCCTGCTTCTTCTGGAACAGCTTGAGCGTGCGCGGGTTGATGGACTCGAAGCCGACGTAGACGTTGAAGCACCGGGAGTCGCGCATGAGCTGGAGCAGCTCGGGGTCGTCCACCGTCTCGGTCCGCACCTGGGCGCCCCACTCCGGGGTGAGCCCCCGCTCGATCATCCGCCGCAGCAGCTCCTTCACCCGCTTGCGGTTGGCGGTGAAGATGTCGTCGGCGAAGAACGTATAGAGGTTATCCCGGTGGATCGTCAGCTCCTCCAGCACGCGGTCGATCGAGTGGGTCCGGAAGGCGTGGCCGTACATGCCCGGCACCGAGCAGAACGTGCAGGAGAAGGGGCAGCCGCGCGAGGTCTGAACCGAGATCACGCCGCCGGGCTTCCAGCCGGTGATCAGCGTGTAGTCGGGAATGGGGTTGACGTCCAGGTTGGGGATCTTGGGGCGCTCGGGGTTGTGGACGACCCGCCCCTCGGGCGTCCGCCAGCTGAGGTTCTGGATCTTCTCGAACCCCTCCCCGCGCTGGACGGCCTCGACCAGCTCCTGGAAGGCGAACTCGCCCTCGCCGCGCACGACGTAGTCGGCGTGGGCCAGCCCCTCCTCGGGCAGGAAGCTGGTGTGGGTGCCGCCCATGACCGCGATCCCCCCCGCCTCGCGGACCCGGTCGGCCAGCCGGTAGGACTGCGGAGCCGTGGAGGTGATGGCCGAGATGCCCACCAGGTCGGCGGACAGCACCTCGTCCATGTCCACGGGATGGATGTCCTCGATGTAGACACGCACGTCGTAGCCGAGGTTGCGCATGATCGTGCCCAGCAGGACGGACCCGAGGCGGGGGATGCACACGCGGCTGTAGACGTGCAGGTGCGTGGACTTCGGCTCGACGAACACGATCTTCCGGACGGCGCGCTTCATGGGTCGGGTCTCCTCACCGGTCGTTGGGGGCCGCTCGCCGAGAGCCTGTCGCGAGAAAGTGAGGCAACGCTACCACCCGCTTCCGCGCCTTGTCAAAACTCCCCGCCGTTTGCTCCAGCCATCCGGGCAGAACCCCACATCTGGGGCTTTCCGAACGGCCGGAACCCTCCATGTTGTTTTTTCTCCTTGACAGCCTGCGCGCGCGGCCCCTAGCATGCCGGCAACGCGACGCAGCCCCGGGGGGAGGTGAGCCAGTGGCGAAGAAGAAGGCGGCCAAGAAGAAGAAGAAGTAAGCGCCGCTGAGGCGCCCGGCCCTGTCGGCTCGCGTGGCGGCAGGGCCGTGCCGTCTGGGGAAGAGGCGCGGGGGGCGCCGGGTGCCGGCGCCGGTCACTTGCTCTTGGCGAGCGCCCGGGCCTTGCCGCCGCCGGCCGGTGTCTTGCCCTTCTGGTCGAAGAGCCCCTGCAGCTGGTTCACCGTCTCGGCGAACTGGGAAACGTCCTGGAACTGCTTGTAGACCGAGGCGAAGCGCACGTAGGCCACCTGGTCCAGCGCCTTGAGCTGGTCCATGACCAGCTCGCCGATCTCCCGGCTCGAGATCTCCTTCTCCGCCCGCTCGTGCAGGCGGCCCTCGATCTCGGCCACGACCTGATCGATCCGGGCCAGGCTCACCGGACGCTTGGCGCAGGCCTTGAGGATCGCGGTCCGGAGCTTCTGGCGGTCGAACTCCTCCCGGCGCCCGTCCTGCTTGACCACGTGCAGCGCGACGTTCTCGACGTGCTCGTACGTCGTGTACCGCCGCCGGCACTTCAGGCACTCCCGCCGGCGCCGGATGAACTCGCCGTCCCGCCCGACCCGCGAATCCACCACGCGGTCCTCGGTATGCCCGCAGAACGGACACTTCATGGCGGCCCTCCCCTCACCCGCGCCGCTCGGGGTAGAGCGGGAACCGGTTCGTGAGCTCCTGCACCTCGCCCCGCACCGCGGCCTCGATCGACGCCGAACCCGGATTGGACAGCACGCGGTCGATCAGCGCGGCGATCTGCTCCATCTCGGCCGGGCCCATGCCCCGGGTCGTCACCGCCGGGGTTCCGAGCCGGATGCCGCTGGTGACCATCGGGCTCCGGGTCTCGAACGGCACCGTGTTCTTGTTCACGGTGATCCAGGCGCGGTCCAGCGCCTCCTGGGCCTCCTTGCCGGTGAGGCCTCGGCCGGTCAGGTCGACCAGCAGCAGGTGGGTGTCGGTGCCCCCGGAGACCAGCCGGTAGCCGCGGGCCTGGAGCGCGTCGGCCAGGGCGCGGGCGTTGGCCACGACCTGCTGCTGGTAGCGCCGCCACTCGGGGGTCTGGGCCTCCTTGAACGCCACCGCCTTGGCGGCGATGACGTGCATGAGCGGCCCGCCCTGGACGCCGGGCATGACGGTCTTGTCCAGCGCGGCGGCGTACGGCGTCGAGCACATGACCATGCCCCCGCGCGGGCCGCGGAGCGTCTTGTGGGTGGTGGTGGTGACGAAGTCGGCCAGGCCCACCGGTGAGGGGTGCAGGCCGGCGGCCACCAGGCCGGCCGGGTGGGCGATGTCCGCCATCAGCACCGCCCCGACCTCCCGCGCGATCTCGGCGAACGGCGCGAAGTCGATGGCCCGGGGGAAGGCCGAGCCGCCGGCGATGATCAGGCGCGGGTGGTGGCGGCGGGCGAGGTCGCGCACCTCGTCCAAATCGATCCGCTCGGTGTCTCGGCGGACGCCGTAGGGGACGACCGTGTAGAGCTTGCCCGAGTAGTTCACCGGGCTGCCGGCGGTGAGGTGTCCCCCGTGGGCGAGGTTGGGCCCGAGCACCGTGTCTCCGGGCTTCAGCACCGTGAAGTACACGGCCATGTTGGCCTGGGCGCCGGAGTGGGGCTGGACGTTGGCGTGCGGGGCGCCGAAGAGCTCCTTGGCCCGGGCGATGGCCAGGTCCTCCACCACGTCCACGACCTCGCAGCCGCCGTAGTAGCGCCGGCCGGGGTAACCCTCGGCGTACTTGTTGGTCAGCACCGAGCCCAGCGCTTCCAGCACCGCCTCGGACACGAAGTTCTCGGAGGCGATCAGCTCCAGGTTGCGGTGCTGCCGCTGCGCCTCCTCGCGCAGCGCCTTGGCGATGTCCGGGTCGACGTCAGCGAGCCGCAGCATGGGCGTGGGCCAGCGCCATCACCTTCGCCACCCGCCGCGCGTGGCGGCCGCCGGCGAACGGCGTAGCCAGCCAGGCCTCGAGGATCTCGAGCGCGCGCCCCCGCTCGGTGAGGCGGGCGCCCAGCGCCAGGACGTTGGCGTCGTTGTGCTCGCGGCTCAGGCGCGCCATCTCGACGTCCAGGCACATCGCCGCCCGCACGCCGGGCACTTTGTTGGCGGCCATGGCCATGCCGATCCCGGTGCCGCACACGAGGACGCCGCGGGCGGCCCCGCCGGCGCCCACGGCCTCGGCCACCAGGGCGGCGTAGTCGGGATAGTCGACCGCGTCCGGGGTGTGCGTGCCGTAATCCAGCACGGCGTGGCCGCGGGCCAGGAGCCAGACCTTCAGATCTTCCTTGAGGACGAACCCGGCGTGGTCGGCGCCCAGCGCGATGGCCGTCATACGCCGCCCACCATACGGATTGGGGGTGGGGGTGTCAAGTTCACAACATCTGGTGGGGTGATCAGGCGCTGGCGAGCTCGGCCGGGCGCGGCGGGAACTCGAAGGTCTCCAGCTGGGCGCCTTCGACGCCCATGGCGACCAGGCGCTCGATGTCCAGCCGGGCCTCGGCGGCGGCGATCTCCTCGGCCCCGACGCGGGTGGCCGGATGGGGCGGCACGAAGAGCGTGCAGCAGTCGGCGTCGGGCTCGATGGAGATCTCGAAGGTGCCGAGCTGCTGGGCCTCGCGCGTGATCTCCAGCTTGTCCATCCCGATGAGCGGCCGGAGCACCGGCATGTCCGCCACCTCGTCCACCCGCGCGATGTTGGCCAGCGTCTGGGACGCCACCTGCCCCAGGCTCTCGCCGGTGGCCAGGGCCGAGGCGCCGAGCTGGCGGCCGAGCCGCTGGGCGATGCGGACCATCATCCGACGGTAGACGACGACGCGGAGCGCGGGCCGCACGCTCAGGACGACCTCGCGCTGGATCTCGCCGAGCGGGACCAGGAAGAGCGGCGAGCGGTACTGCCACTGGGTGAGGCGCTCGACCAGCGCCCGGGCCTTCGCCTGCGAGGTGGCCGGCAGGTACGGCACGCTGTGGAAGTGGACGAAGACGACCCGACAGCCGCGCTTCATCATGCGCCAGGCGGCCACCGGCGAGTCGATCCCGCCCGACAGCAGGCCGGCCACCGTGCCGCTCACGCCGACGGGGAGGCCGCCCGGGCCCGGGGTCGGCTCGACGTAGACCATGGTCTCCTGCGGCAGCACCTCCAGGCGGATGTCGAGCTCGGGTGATCCGAGGTCGACCCGGACCTCGGGCCGGCCCACGTGCTCCAGCACGAACGCGCCGAGCGCCCGGTTCAGCTCGACCGAGGTCATCGGGTAGGTCTTGAAGGCCCGGCGGGCCGAGATGCGGAAGGAGCGGAACGTCCGGTCGCGGATGACTCCGGCCACCGCACCCTTCATCGCGTCCAGCGTGGAGGGCACGCGCCAGGCCAGGGCCACGCTCGACACGCCGCACACGCGCGCCGCCCGGTCGCGGACCGCGTCCGGCTTCGGGTGTCCCTCGAGGTCGAGCACGATGCGCCCGGGCAGCTGGCGCAGGCGCAGCGGTCCGAGGTCGCGGGTGGCCTGCAGCAGGTTGCGCTGCAGGTGGCGCAGGAACAGGGGCCGGTTGCCCCGCTTGAGGCTGATCTCGTGGTAGTGGACGACAACGGCGGGGCGGCCGGCGGCCATCAGTACACGGCGCCGGGGAACGTGCTGACGCCCGCCGGGCGGCCCGGGACCCGGTACATCTTGACGCCGGCCGGTCCCGGCGAGAACGGCTCGCCGAGAACGCCGTCGTGGATCGCCCAGCTGCGCCCGCGGACGGTGGCCGCGAACCCCCGGCGGCGGAACGGCGTGGAGTCGTCCAGCCGGCGGTGGTACGGTCCGCCCGGCTCGAACCCCGCGTGGATGTCCTCCATCCGATCGCGTCCCATCAGGTAGTCGCAGCCGTGTCGCTCGTAGAGCAGCGCCGAGTGGTAGAAGAGCGGCTCGACCAGGTAGAAGTCGCGCCCGAGCATCCGGCAGAAGTCGTCCATCGCCGCCAGCACGCGGCCCAGCATCCGGAGCCCGCGCCGCACCTGGCCGGGCGCGAGGCCGTCGCCGAGCGCCCGGGCCTCCTCGGCGAGGTTCCGCGAGGCGGTGCCGAGCAGGGTGTCCTGCCCGGCATCGTCGCGATCGATGCCGTAGCGGGGCGCGTCGGGGTCGTTGATCTGGACCAGGGCCAGCTCCGGGGCGGCCAGCGGCGACATGCCCACGTCCACCAGCAGCACCGGGTCGCGGTCGGCTTCCGCGCGCCGGAGCTCCACCCGGGCCCAGGACCGGTCCTCGCCGGCCGTGATGCGGACCAGCCGCTCGCCCCCGGGGCCGAGGAGCGTGGCGGGATCCACGCGGAACCGCTCCAGCAGCTCGCCGGGGATCAGCCGCGTGTAGAGGGGATCGCGGATCCCGGCCGGTAGGGCGTTGAGCGCGGCGATGGTGACCATCAGCGGACGGCCGGGAGCAGCGCCCGCGCCCGCTCCAGCTCCTCGGGGGTGTTGACGTTCATGAAGGCCAGGACCGGGTCGGCCACGCGCGCGATCTCGGCCTCGGGAATTTCCACCACCCGCACGGCGTCGAAGAACGCCACGATCTTGAGCCGGCCGGCCCGGAGGCACGCCTCCATCGCCGGCAGGCACGTCTTGCGGTACACGGCGTGCATCGTCTCGAGCTGCCCGCCGACCCGCGGGATCACGACGTCACCCTCGCCGGCCCGATCGAGGACCAGCCGGACAACGTCGGGCTGCAGGAACGGCATGTCGCAGGCCACCGTGAACGCGGCCTCGCCGCCGGCGGCCCGGAGCCCGGTGAAGATCCCGCCCAGCGAGCCGCCGCCCGGGTAGATGTCGCCCACCATCGGCACGCCCAGGAACGCATACGCCTCCGGCGTGTTCGTCACCACCAGCACGTCGTCCACCAGGCCGGCGATGGCGGCCAGGACCCGCTCGATGATCCGGCGACCGCCGAGCTCGAGCAGCGCCTTGGGCCGGCCTCCCATCCGCACGCTCCGGCCGCCGGCCTGGATGACGCCCGTCACGCGCGGCCGGCTCATCCTCACACGGCAACCGCGCCCGCCCGGATGAGGCGCGGCGGGTCCACCGTCACGTCGAGGACCGTGGACGGCGGGCCGCCGGGCGTGGGGCCGGCGTCTAGGACCAGTGCGATCTTTCCGTCGAAGTCGCGCACGACCGCGCCGGCCTCGGTCGGCGGCGGCTGGCCGGTGATGTTGGCGCTGGGGGCGGTGATCGGCGCGCCCAGTGCGCGCACCAGGCCGGTGGCGACGGGGTGAGGCGAGAGCCGCACCCCGATGGTGCCGGTCCCGGCGTGGACCTCGGCCGGGACCGTCGGGCGGGCGCGGAGCACGAGAGTGAGCGGCCCGGGCCAGTGCCGGGCCATCAGCGCCCGGGCTCGGGCGGGGATTTCGGCCGCCACGGTGTCGACCATGGCCTCGGAGTCCACCAGCACCAGCAGGGGCCGCGATTCCGGCCGTCCCTTCACCTCGAACACGCGCCGGACGGCGCCGGCGTCGAGGGCGGCGGCGCCCAGGCCGTAGAAGGTCTCGGTCGGGAAGGCGACGAGCGCCCCGCCGCTCAGCGCCTCGGCCGCGCGAGCGAGAACGGCGGGATCGGGCCGATGCAGGTCGACGGAGAGCCGCCGGGTCACCGCGTCTTCATCTGCTCCGCCACGCGCCGGGCGCGCTCCTCCACTTCGGCCGCCAGGCGGCGCCGGTAGGCGGCCAGGCGCTCGGCCAGCGCCGGGTCGCTGCCGGCCAGGATCTGCGCGGCGAGGATGGCGGCGTTGGCCGCGCCCCACTTGCCGATCGCCACGGTGGCCACCGGCACGCCCTTGGGCATCTGCACGATGCTGAGCAGGGCGTCGAGGCCTCCGAGCGGCGTGGAGGCGATCGGGACGCCGATCACCGGCAGCGGGGAGACGGCCGCCAGCACGCCCGGCAGCGCGGCCGCCCCGCCGGCGGCGGCGATGAGGACCCCGAGGCCGCGGGCGTGGGCCGTCGAGGCGTAGTCGTGCGTACGGTCCGGGGTCCGGTGGGCCGAGGCCACGACCACCTCGCAGCCGACGCCCAGCGTGTCGAGTACCTTGACCGCTTCCATCATGATCTCGAGGTCCGAGTCGCTGCCCAGCACGATACCGACCTTGACCGGTGCCGTCATCCTCCCTCCTCCGGGCGCTCGAGCGCCCGCCTCGCGATGTCGCGTCGGTAGTGCACGCCCTCGAATGAGATGCAGGCGGCCGCGGCGTAGGCGCGGCGCACCGCCTCGGCCAGCCGGGGCGCGGTCGCGGTGACCGAGAGGACGCGGCCGCCGGCCGTCACCAGCCGGCCCTCGCGCTCGGCCGTTCCAGCGTGGAACACGCGCACCCCGTCCACGGCTTCCGCGCGCTCCACGCCCTCGATGGGCAGGCCGGTCGGGTACCGGCCCGGATAACCGCCCGACACCAAGTTGACGCACACGGCCGACTCCGCTCGCCACCGCACCCGGGCCGGCAAGCTCTCTCCGCGAGCCGCGGCCATCAGCAGCGGAAGCAGGTCCTCCGCCAGCCGGCTCACCAGCACCTGGCACTCCGGGTCGCCGAAGCGGCAGTTGTACTCGAGCACGCGGGGACCGGCGGCGGTGAGCATCAGCCCGACGAAGAGCACCCCGCGGTAGGGTGCGCCCTCCTTGGCCAGGGCGGCCAGGGTCGGCCGGACGATGTCGGCCATCACGCGCTCCTCGAGCGCGGCGTCGAAGCCGGGCACCGGAGAGTAGGCTCCCATGCCGCCGGTGTTCGGCCCCCGGTCGCCGTCGAAGACCGCCTTGTGATCGGCGGCGGCTCCCAGCGCGCGCGCCTCCTCGCCGCTGGCCAGGGCGAAGAACGAGACCTCCTCGCCCCGCAGGTACTCCTCGATCACGACCGTGGCACCCGCGGGACCGAAGGCCCTCTCTTCCATGAGCATCCCGACCGCCGCCTCGGCCTCCTCGCGGGTGGCGCAGACGAGAGCGCCCTTGCCGCCGGCCAGACCGTCGGCCTTGACCACCAGCGGCGCTCCCACCCGCCGGCAGTAGCGCCGGGCCGCGCCGGGGTCGTCGAAGGCTTCGAAGCGCGCGGTCGGGATCCCGTACCGGGCCATGAGGCTCTTGGCGAAGGCCTTGGAGCCCTCCAGCCTGGCCGCCGCCGCCGTGGGGCCGAGCGCCAGCAATCCGGCCGCCGCGAACCGGTCGGCCAGGCCGGCCACCAGCGGCGCCTCGGGCCCGACGACGGTGAAGTCGACTCGTTCTCGGCGGGCCAGGTCGAGCAGCGCGTCGACCGCGTCGGCCGAGATCGGCACCGTGCGCGCATGCCGGGCGATGCCCGGATTGCCGGGCGCCGCCCACAGGGTCTCCACGTCAGGGCTGGCGCCGAGTGCCGCCGCCAGCGCGTGCTCGCGGCCGCCGCCGCCGACCAGCAGGACCTTCATGTCGTCCGACCGCCCTCCGGCGACTCGGCCGCCTCCAGGTGGGCCCGGGCGATGCGGGCCCAGGGACTGCCGGCGTCCAGCTGCAGGTAGCGTTGCCAGTGCTGGACGGCCTCGGCGTTCCGGCCGGCGCGGGCCAGCGCGGCGGCCAAATTGAAGTGGGCGTCCGCATAGTCGGGCTTGATCGCCAGGGCGCGGCGGTACTCGGCGATGGCCTCCTCCGCCGCGCCCAGGTCCTCGGCCAGCGAGCCCAGGTTGTAGGCCGCCTCGGCACATTGGGGGTCCTGATCGAGCGCCGAGCGGTAGGCCTCCCGCGCCTCCTCGTACCGCCCCATGCGGTGCAGCAGCAGTCCCAGGTTGTTCCACGCCGCCGCATACGTGGGGTCGATCGCGACCACCCGCCGGTAGGCGGCCACCGCGTCGTCCCACTGCGCCGGATCGGCGTCCCACTCGCTGGCTCGGGCGAACCAGGTCTCGGCCTGCTCGGCCGGCGGCTTCAGCGGCCGGACGAGACCGGTGACCAGGGTGGCGGCGGCCGCCCGGGTGAGGTCGCCGGTGTCCAGGGCGAGCACCGTCTGTCCCGAGCGCGGGTCGAACCGCACGCGATCCGACTGGGCCAGGAGCCGCCCGCCCTCGACGATGAACCGTACCTCGACCAGCGGGTCCCGGACCTCGGGGACCTGCCGGCGGACGGCCTGCAGCGCCCCCTTGATCTGCCGCACCGAGGCGCCGGCGTCGAGCAGGGCGCTGGCGGCCCGCAGCGCAAGCAGGTCCCGGAACGTGTATCCGGCGTCGCGGCGGAGCAGGTCGAGCCGCCGGAGCTGGGCCAGGCGCCGGGGCGTGAGCGACAGGATCCGGGTGAGCTCCCGGAGACCGTAGATGCGCTCCGGACCGCGCTCCATCTAGTGCCGGAAGTGGCGGAGGCCGGTGAAGACCATGGCCAACCCGTGCTCGTCGGCGGCGGCGATCACCTCGGCGTCGCGAACGGAGCCGCCGGGCTGGATCACCGCGCGGATGCCGGCCCGGGCCACCGCGTCCAGGCCGTCGCGGAAGGGAAAGAACGCGTCGGAGGCGCAGACCGCGCCCTCGGTCTTGAGGCCGAACTCGCGCGCGCGGCTGACGGCCAGGCGCGCGGAGTCGAGGCGGTTCATCTGCCCGGCGCCGATGCCGATCACCTGGTCGCGCGAGGTCAGCACGATCGCGTTCGACTTCACGTGCTTGGCCACGCGCCAGGCGAAGCGCAGCGCCTGCAGCTCTTCCGGGCTCGGCGCTCGCCGGGTCACCGTGCGGAGCGCCGCCGGGTCCAGGTCCGCCTCGTCCGGCGCCTGCGCCAGCACGCCCCCCAGCACGCTGCGGTACTCGGCCGCCGCTGGGCGCCGCTCGCACGGCAGCTCGAGCACCCGGCAGCGCGCCTTCGTGCGCTGCAGCGCCTGCAGCGCGTCGGGCGCCACGGCGGGGGCGAAGAGGACTTCGACGAAGACGCCGCTCAGGGCGTCGACGACGGCCATGTCCAGCGTCCGGTTGACGCCCACGATGCCGCCGTAGATGGACACCGGGTCGGAGGCCTTGGGCTTCTCCACGGCGGCG
>DATLZL010000168.1:0-3819 GCA_035574035.1 Binatia bacterium
GGAGGATCGCCAGCGACAGGTAGAAGCTGCGGCTGACCTGCTCGAGGAGGTCGCCCAGCAGGTCGTCGGGCATGCTACTCGAAGTCGAACGGCCTCCGGGGCGGGCTGTCGGTGTCCTTGGCCTTCTTGAGCCCTTCCTGGAACTTCCGGTCGAGCAGCTTGCCCTTCTGGCCCTCGGCCTCCATCTGCTGCCGGAAGCGGGCCTCGCGCTCGGCCGCCTTGGCCCCCAGCGCGCCGAACGCCGCGCCCAGGTCAGCCACCGTGCGCTTGGGCGGCGGCGCCTCGTGGGCGATCACCGCGCGCAGCTCGGGGTCGACCGTCAGCTTGGCCTCGCAGCAGGGGCAGGTCAGCGTGAACGAGGTCGCCATGGCGCCTTCACGCTAGCAGGTCGTCCCCGGCCGTGCAACCGGCCCGGGCGGCTACAGCGCCAGGAGCTGGTGGCGGAGCGCGGCGTCCTCGCGCAGGGTGGCGGCGGGGCCGGCGAAGCGGATGGCGCCCTTCTCCAGCACGTAGGCGCGGTCGGCCAGGGCCAGCGAGAACTCGGTGTTCTGCTCGGCCAGCAGGATCGTCAGGCCCTCGCGCTTGAGCCGGGCCACCTGCTCGCGCAGGTGGTCCACCACCAGCGGGGCCAGGCCCTCGGACGGCTCGTCGAGCAGCAGGAGCTCGGGGTTGCCCATCAGGGTGCGGGCGATGGTCAGCATCTGCTGCTCGCCGCCGGACAGGAAGCCGCCGGGGCGGTCGCGCAGCTCGCGCAGCTTCGGGAACAGGTCGAAGACGCGCTCGATCGTCCACGCGCCCGCCGCCGCGGCGCCGTCGCGGCGGGCGCGGGTGGCGACGTCGAGGTTCTCCCACACCGTCAGCTCGGCGAAGATCCGGCGGTCCTCGGGCACGAAGCCGATGCCGGCCCTCGCCACCCGGTAGGGCGGCCACCCGGTGATGTCGCGGCCCTTCCACACCACGCGGCCGGCATAGGGCGGGGTGAGCCCCATGATGCTCCGGATGGTGGTGGTCTTGCCCACCCCGTTGCGCCCGAGCAGGCAGACGCACTCGCCGGCCGCGACCTGGATGGAGACGCCGAAGAGCACGCGCGAGAGCCCGTAGGCGGTGTGGATGTCCTGCACGTCGAGGATGACGCTCACCGGCGCTCTCCCAGGTAGACGCGGCGCACCTCGGGGTCCTGCCGGACCTCGCCCGGTGCCCCCTCGGCGATCACGCGGCCCTGGTGCAGGACGGTGATCACCTCGGCGATCGAGAACACCACGGCCATGTCGTGCTCGGTGAAGAGCAGGGTGAGGCCGCGCTCGCGGGTGATGCGGCTCACCAGGGCGATGGTCTCCCGGGTCTCGGCCGCCGACATGCCGGCCGTCGGCTCGTCGAGCAGCAGCAGCTGCGGCTCGCTGGCCAGCGCGATGGCCAGCTCCAGCTGCTTCTGGTTGCCGTGGGAGAGGAAGGCGCTGACCTCCCCGGCCTTGTCGAGCAGCCCGACCGAGGCCAGCACCGCCTCGGTGTCCTCCCGGTAGAGCCGGTCCACCCGCCGCCAGAGGTCCAGGCCCCGACCCCGGTGGGAGATGAACGCGGCCTGGACGTTCTGGAAGACGGTCAGCCGCGGGAAGATGTTGGTCCGCTGGAACGACCGGCCCATCCCCAGCCGGCAGATCTCGTGCGGCGGCAGCCCGGTGATCTCCCGACCCTGGAAGACGACCCGGCCGGCGTCGGGGCGGAGGTGGCCGGTGATCAGGTTGAAGAGCGTGGTCTTGCCGGCGCCGTTGGGCCCGATGATGGCGTGCACGCGGCCGCGGGCGACGGTGAGGCTCACGCCGGCCACGGCCTGGAAGCCGTCGAACGCCTTGCGGAGGTCGCGGACCTCCAGCATCAGCGGGCCCGCGCGAGCCACCGGCGCCGGGCGGTGTCGAGCGCACCCACGAGACCGCCCGGGAAGGCGAACAGGAGCACGATCAGGATGGTGCCCAGCACGAATGGCCAGTACTCGGTGTAGGCGGTGATGTGCTGGTTCAGGACCAGCAGCACCAGCGCGCCCACCGCCGGGCCCCAGAAGTGCCCCATGCCGCCCAGGATGGTCATGATGAGGACCTCGGCCGACTTCGGCCAGTACCCGAAGTCGGGGAAGACCCCCCGGTTGAAGATGCCGAAGAGGCCGCCGGCCAGGCCGGCGAAGAGACCGGCGATGACGAAGGCGATCAGCTCGTAGCGGCGGACGTCCACGCCGATGAACTCGGCCCGCTCCGGGTTCTCGCGGATGGTGGCCAGCATCCGTCCGAACGGGGAGTCGACGACGCGGCGGAGCAGCGCCAGGCAGGCCGCCACCAGGACGACGGTGAGCAGGTAGAAGTGGTCGCTGGTCCGCAGGCCGCCGGCCCAGGGCAGCGCCTCCATCCAGCCCAGGTCCGGGTAGGGGATCTCGGGCATGCCCTGCTCGCCCCCGGTGACGTCGTTCCACTTGAAGCAGATCGCCCACACGATCTGGGCGAAGGCCAGGGTGAGCATGGCGAAGTAGATCTTCGTCAGCCGCACGCAGAAGAAGCCGAACACCAGCGCGAAGCCGGCGGCGAGGAGCCCGCCGGCCGGCCAGGCGAGCACGAACGGCACGGCGAGCTTCTTCATCAGGATGCCGCAGGTGTAGGCGCCCAGCGCGAAGTAGGCGGCGTGGCCGAACGAGACGAGGCCGGTGTAGCCCAGCAGCAGGTTCAGGCTCACCGCGAACAGGGCCAGGATGGCGACGTCGGTGGCCACGAACGTGTAGAACCGCGAGCCGAGGGCGGGGACGAAGAGCGCGGCCACCGTCACCAGCAGGCCCCACGGGACGCGGCGGGCCAGCGGCGTCACGACCGACGTCCGGCCGGCGCGCCGCTCACCGGATCGGCCGCCCGAGCAGGCCCCACGGCCGCAGGATGAGCACCACCGCCATGAGGGCGAACACCGAGAAGATGGAGAAGCGCGGGATGATCAGGATCCCGAAGGAGAGGACCTGTCCGTAGATCAGCGAGCCGAGGAACGTCCCCCAGAACGAGCCGAGGCCGCCGATGACGACCACGATGAAGGCCTCGACGATGATCTCGACGTCCATGCCGGGCACGATCGTCTTGACCGGGGTCACCAGCGCCCCGCCCAGGCCGGCCAGGAAGGCGCCGAGCACGAAGACGCCGGTGTAGAGCCGGCTCACGTTGATGCCGAGCGCGCCGAGCATCTCGCGGTCGAGCGCCGCCGCCCGGATGAACCGACCGGCCCGGGTGCGGTGCAGCACCACCCAGAACACGAGGGCGATGGCCGGGCCCAGCAGCAGGATGAAGAGGTTGTAGTACGGCACGTAGGTGCCGAAGACCTGGAAGGCGCCGGTCAGCCCCGGCGGGCGCGACACCGAGAGCTGGCCGGTGCCCCAGAACACCTTGGCGGCGTCGGAGAGGATCAGCACCAGCGCGTAGGTGAACAGCAGCTGGTAGAGCTCCTCCCGACCGTAGAGATGCCGGAGCAGGAGCCGCTCGACGAGGAAGCCCAGGGCGGCGATGCCGAGGGCGGCGCCCAGCACGGCCCACCAGAACCGCCCCGGCCCCGTTCCGACCCAGTGGACCACCTGCCAGGCCAGGTAGGCGCCCAGCATGTAGAAGGAGCCGTGGGCGAAGTTGAGGACGCGCAGGACGCCGAAGATCAGCGAGAGGCCGGAGGCGATCAGGAAGAGGAACATCGCGGCCGTGAGGCCGCTCAGTGACTGGGCGAACAGGAACGACGGGTCCGGCATCGTCCGTGGCCGCGGGCGGGCGGCGGGGTCCGGCGACCACCAGGTCGCCGCCGACGGCCGGGTCG
>DATLZL010000169.1:0-3051 GCA_035574035.1 Binatia bacterium
GCCGACCCCGCCGGCCAGAGCCGCCCGAACCTCGGGGCGGTCGGCGTGGTTTTCGACTCCGGGCAGGTCGGCCGGGGTCACCGCCGAGTCGGCCACCACGCGCCCATCGGCCGCGATCAGGGTCACCCGCGCCCCGGTCGACTCCGCCGCCCGGGTGGCGAACTCGTGGATCGCGCGGCCGTCGGCCCCCGGAGCCAGCACCGTCCGGGTCCCGTCCTGGAGCAGCCGGGCCGCGGTGGCCAGCCGCGCCTCAAGCCCTTCCACGGCGAACCGCCGCAGCGCCGTCTCCAGGTAGAGCCCGCCGGCCAGCAGGGCGACTGCCACGAACCCGACCAGCGTGAGGGTGAGCTTGAGCGCGATGCGACGCCGGAGGGTCTGGGCCAGTCGCCCGAGCATCAGTCGGGCTCGAACCGGTAGCCAACGCCCTTGACCGTGGTCAGGCGACGGCCCTCGGGCCCCAGCTTGACCCGGAGCCGCCGCACGTGCACGTCCACCGTCCGCGACTCGATCTCGCCGGCCCGCGCGTACCCCCACACCCGACCGAGCAGGTGCTCGCGCGACAGGACCCGGCCGGCGGCCTCCATCAGGGCGTGCAGGAGGTCGAACTCCCGGGGCGTGAGGCTCGCCGGGGCGCCGCCTACCGTCACCGCGTGGCGGGCCGGGTCGAGCACCACCGCGCCCACGCGCAGGGGCCGCTCGCCGCCAGTCCCGTGGACCCGCCGGAGCAGCGCCCGAGCCCGCGCCACCAGCTCGCGGGGCGAGAAGGGCTTGACCACGTAGTCGTCGGCGCCGACCTCGAGGCCGACCACCCGGTCCACCTCGTCGGCCCGGGCCGTCAGCATGATGATGGGCAGCGCCGCCGTCGCGGCGTCGGCGCGCAGGCGGCGGCAGACCTCGAGCCCGTCGAGCTCGGGCAGCAGCAGGTCCAGCACGACGAGGTCGGGACGTCGGGCCCGCACCTCGGCCAGCGCCTCGGCCCCGGTGGCGGCCGTCCGGCAGCGGAAGCCGTCGCGGCTCAGGTGCAGGACGACCAGACTGCGGATGTCCGGCTCGTCCTCGACCACCAGAACCTCCTGCGCCATGCCCATCCCCGCCCGCGGCGTGCCCCGCCCGGGCACCCCGGCTAGACCAGGAGCTTGAACAGCGAGGCCACCACCCAGGCGATCAGCCCGCACACGGGGAACGTGAGGATCCAGGCGGTGACGATCTCGCTGCCCACGCCCCAGCGCACCGCCGACAGCCGACGGGTGGCGCCCACCCCCATGATCGAGGTGCTGATCGTGTGGGTCGTGCTGAGCGGGATCCCCAGCCGCGTGGCCAGCTCGATGGCGCTGGCGGCGGCCGTCTCGGCGGCGAAGCCGTGGACCGGCTCCAGCTTGGTCAGTCGCAGCCCCATGGTCTTGACGATGCGCCAGCCGCCGACGGCGGTGCCGACGCCCATGGTGGCCGCGCAGACCAGGATCACCCACGTCGGCACCTCGAACCGCGGTAGCACGCCGCCCAGGACCAGGGTCAGCGTGAAGGCGCCGATGAACTTCTGGCCGTCGTTCGAGCCGTGGCTGAAGGCCATGAACGCGGCCGAGAGCATCTGCAGGCGGCCGAACAGGGCCCGCACGGCCCCGGGCTTCCAGCGGCGGAACGTCCAGTAGATCGCCACCGTGAGCCCCAGGCCGGCGGCGAAGCCCAGGAACGTGGAGAACACCAGGCCGAGCAGGACCTTGCGCCAGCCCTCCCAGAGGAGCACGCTCGGCCCGGCGGTGGCCAGGCCGGCGCCGGACAGGCCGGCGATCAGCGCGTGGCTCTCGCTGGTCGGCAGCCCCCACGCCCAGGCCACGGTCGACCACAGCACGATGGCCACCATCGCCGCGCCCACGGTGGCCACGGTGATCGCCTCCGGTCGCACCATGTCCCGGCCGATCGTCGTGGCCACCGCCGTCCCCGACATGGCGCCGAGCACGTTCAGGACGGTGGCCATGGCCAGGGCCTGGGCCGGCGACAGCACGCGGGTGGAGACGACGGTGGCGATGGAGTTGGGAGCGTCGGTCCAGCCGTTGACGAACTCGGCGGCCAGGACCAGGAGCAGGACGAGGAGGACCAGGCCCTCCATTCAGGCCATCTTCAGCAGGATGCCCTCGATGACGTTGGCGACGTCCTCGCAGCGGTCGGTCACGATCTCCATCGTCTCGTAGATCTCCTTCCACTTGATGATCTCGATGGGATCGGCCATCTCCTCGAACATGGCGGCCAGGCTGTCGCGCAGGAGGTTGTCGGCGTTGTTCTCCAGGCGGTTCACCTCGACGGCGTGCTGGTGGAAGGCCGGGTCCATGCTCCGCAGGCACCGCACGGCCCGGTCCATCGCCTCGCAGGTCCGCACGATGACGTCGGCCATGGCCCGGCTGGCCGAGGTCGGCTCCTTGATGCGGTAGACGACCAGACGCTCGGCGGCGGCCTCGATGTAGTCGAGCACGTCGTCCAGCCGGCTGGCCAGCGAGTGGATGTCCTCGCGGTCGAGCGGGGTGATGAACGTCGTGTTCAGTCGGCGGACGACCTCGTGGGTGACCTGGTCGCCCTGGTGCTCGATCTCCTTGATGGCGTGCAGCTTGGCCCGGGCGTCGGCGAAGTTGTGGACCAGCTCGTGGAGCAGCCGGGCCGCCCGCCCGATGTGCTCCGACTGGCGCTCGAAATAGTCGTAGAAGCGGACCTCGCGCGGGATCAGGTTGAACATGTCGGGGCCAGTGTAGCGGATCGCCTCCCGCGCCGCCAGTCGCGCCGGCGGACCGGTCAGCGGGTGGCCAGCGGAGGCGGCGGCGCCTCGGACCGGAGCACGGCGCGGGCGACCTCGACCATGGGCCGGCGGCTGTCCATCGCCGCCCGGCGCAGGCGGCGAAACGCCTCGACCTCGTCCAGGTTGTAGCGGCGCATGAGCAGCCCTTTGGCGCGCTCGATCACCTTGCGCTCCTCGAGCCGCGAGCGCAGGGTGCGCACCTCGGCGAAACGGGCCACCGCCAGGTCGAGCGTCGGCGGGACGTCCTCGGCCCTCAGGGGCTTGCC
>DATLZL010000170.1:0-5342 GCA_035574035.1 Binatia bacterium
AAGTAGCGGACCCCGCGCAAGGAGGCTCGTTATGACCAGGACAGCGTGGACGGCCCTGGCCGTCGTACTCGCGCTCGGCGCCGGCGCCGGGCCGGCCGTGGCTCAGAGCCGCACCGACGCGCCGGCGGCCTCGCCGAGCGCGACCGCGCCCGAGAAGATCGAGGGGACGGTCACTGACATCGACCGGAAGAGCGGCACGGTGACGCTGCGGGGGGAGGATGGCAAGACCTTCCAGTTCCGCGGTGATGCCGAGACGCTCCGCGACCTCAAGGTCGGCCAGAAGATCGAGCTGACCCGGCGCATGGAACGGAAGTGACCGCTCGGGCCGCGGGGGCGGCGGCGCTCCCGCGGCCCTACCCCGCCTCGTCCCCGGCGGCTTCGGTCGCCTCGTCCCAGCGCTCGAGCTTGCGGGCGACCGTGCGCGGGTCGATGCCCAGCAGCCGGGCGGTGAGGGTCTTGTTGTTCCGCGTCGCCCGCAGCGTCGCCTCCAGCAGTCGCTGCTCGACCTCGGCCAGCGGCGTGCCGATCCGGACCGTGAGCACGCCCTCGGGCAGCGGCGTGGCTCCGGCCACCTCCTCCGGGAGGTCGGTCACGTCGATGTGCGAGCCGCGGGCCAGGACCACGCCCCGCTCGACCACGTTCTCCAGCTCGCGGACGTTCCCGGGCCAGGCGTAGCCCTCGAGCCGGCGCAGCGCCTCGTCGGTGAAGCCCTCCAGCCGCCGGTTGTTCTTGGCCGCGTAGAGCCGCAGGAAGTGCTCGGCCAGCACCCGGATGTCCTCGCGGCGCTCGCGCAGCGGGGGCACGGTGATCGTGATGACGTTGAGCCGGTAGTAGAGGTCCTCCCGAAAGCGCTTGTCGCGCACCATCTGGGCCAGGTCCTGATTGGTGGCGGCCACGATGCGGACGTCCACCCGCAGCGTGCGGGTGCCGCCCAGCCGCTCGAACTCGCCCTCCTGCAGCACCCGCAGGATCTTCGGTTGGGTCACCGCCGAGAGGTCGGCCACCTCGTCCAGGAACAGCGTGCCGCCGTCGGCCAGCTCGAAGCGCCCCTCCTTGCGGCCGACGGCCCCGGTGAAGGCGCCCTTCTCGTAGCCGAAGAGCTCCGACTCCAGCAGTGTCTCCGGCAGCGCGGCGCAGTTGACGGCCACGAACGGCCGGTGGCGCCGGCCCGACCGCTCGTGGATCGTCCGCGCCACCAGCTCCTTGCCGGTGCCGCTCTCGCCCTGGATCAGCACGGTGGCGCTGGAGTCGGCCACCTGCTCCACCAGCGCCATCATGCGCCGGAACGCGGGGCTGGTGCCGATGACCGCGCCCTGCTTGAGCAGGGCGTCCAGCCGCTGCTGGAGGGCGCGGTTCTGGAGGATCAGCTCCCGGCGCTCGAGCGCCTGGCGGATCACCCGCTGCAGCTGGGCCCGCTGCACCGGCTTGGTCAGGAAGTCGTAGGCGCCGTCCTTGATCGCCTTGACGGCTTCCTCGATGGTGCCGAAGGCGGTGAGGAGGATGACGTCCACGTCGGGGGCGATGGCCTTGGTGGCGCGGAGCAACTCGATCCCGCTGAGGCCGGGCATCTTGAGGTCGGTCAGTACCAGGTCGATGCCGCCCGCCTGCAGGCGCTCGAGCGCCGTCCGGCCGTCGGGGGCCAGGACCACGCGGTAGCCCTCCCGGGCCAGCGTGCGCTCCAGACTCTCGCGCAGGCCGGGGTCGTCGTCGGCGACCAGGACGGTCGCGGGCGCCGCGTCAGGCATGGGCCTCGGCGCGGGCCGGGCGGGTCAGGGGCAGCCGGATGGCGAAGCGGGCGCCGGCCCCGGGCCCGCTGCTCCAGCGGATCTCGCCGCCGTGCTCCTCGGTGATCTGTCGGGCGATGGACAGGCCGAGCCCGGTCCCCTGGGGCTTGGTGGTGAAGAACGGCTCGAAGAGGCGCTTGCCGACCTCCTCGGGGATGCCGGCGCCGGTGTCCGTCACCGAGATCTCCACCGTGTCGCCGTCGCGGCGGCTGGCCAGCGTCAGCTCCCCGCCGTGGGAAAGCGCCTCCAGGCCGTTCTTGACCAGGTTCAGCACGGCCTGGCGCAGCAGCGGGCGGTCGATCTCCATCGGAGGCACGTCGGGGTCGGTCTGCACGCGCACGGTCAGGCCCTGCCGCGTGGCCACCGGGCGAATGAAGTCGGCCAGCTCGGTGACAAGGTCGTTGACCGACTCCTCCTCGAAGTGCGGCCGCGGGAAGCGCGCGAACGCCAGGTACTCCTCGGTCAGGGCGTCCAGCGTCCGGACCTGATCCCGGATGGAGGCGACCAGCCCGGCCGCCTCCTCCAGGTCCCCGGCCGCCGGATGGCGCACGATGTCCTGCAGGATCTCGGCGTTGAGCTCGATGGCGCTGATCGGGTTGCGCACCTCGTGGGCGACCTTGAGCGACAACCGGCCCACCGTGGCCATCCGCTCGGCCACCAGCAGCTCCTCCTGCGCCGCCTGCAGCCGGCTCAGCGTCCCCGTCAGCTCGCGGTTCAGGCGCTCGACCTCCCCCCGCGCGCGCCGCTCGCGCTCGGCCACCAGGCCCAGCGTCACCGCCGGCAGCCCCACCAGCGCGCTCAGGATGACGGCCGGCGTCCACCCGACCCAGGGCGGCATGAGCCAGGCGCTCAGCGCGTAGAGCCCGCCGGCGATCAGCGCGGCGGCCAGCCCGACCCAGGGACCGAAGTAGTACGCGTTGACGGCGACGAGGGGAAAGAAGAGCAGGTAGAACAGGCTGTCCCCGCCGCCGGTGAGCGTGAGCAGCAGGAAGACCAGCAGGAGGTCGATCCCGAGCGCGCCCAGGAAGATCGCCCGCGTCGCCCGCGGCGTGACGGTGACCAGCGCGAAGATGCCGACCTTGTAGGCGGCGAACCAGAGGACCAGCGAGTAGAGGTCGATGCGGTGACGGGGCCGCAACGGCACCAGGCCAAGAGTGGCCAGCCCCCCGACCATGGCCACCGCGAGCAGGACCGCGAAGACACGCTCGTCGCGCTCCAGGAGACGGACGAGGGCCGGCCAGGGTTGGCGCTCGGCTGTCGTGGCAGACCTCCTGGCCGGGACTATAGCACGCGGGCCCGAGCCGGCCCGGTGGCTCACCGGCCCGCCGGCGGGCGGGCGTTCACCGGCGCGGCCGGGCCGTCGGGCAGGGCGATGACGCGGAGCCGAACCGGAAAGACGCCGGCCTCCCGGCCGCCCAGGCGCTCGGCTGCGGCTTCCGAGAGATCGATGATGCGCCCGGCCGCGAAGGGCCCGCGGTCGGTGACGATCACCTCCACCGAGCGACCGTTCCCGAGATGGGTGACGAGCAGGCGGGTCCCGAACGGCAGGGTGCGGTGGGCGGCGGTGAGCGCCCTGCGGTCGAACACCTCGCCGTTCGCGGTCCGGCGACCGTGGTGCGGGTACCCGTACCAGGAGGCCTGCCCGGTCCACTCGGCGCCGATCGCCGGCGTCGAGACCGGCCGAGTGGACACGGGCGCAGCGCAGCCGGCCGCCACGAGGGCGGCGGCGCACCAGCCGCCGGCTCTCCACCACGGCCGGGCCCGCACGGGGCCAGCGTAGCACGCCGGGCGGGTCGCCCCGCCGCCGGCTGCGCCTACTGGGACGGGACCGTGGTCGGCGGCGGCGGCCAGACCGGCGGCGAGTTCACGCCCTGGGACGGGACCGTGATCGGCGGCGGCGGCCAGACCGGCGGCGAGTTCACGCCCTGCGACGGGACCGTGATCGGTGGCGGCGGCCACACCGCAACTGCCTTCATGCCCTGGGAAGGGACCGTGAGGGGCACCTGCGGCACGACCGGCACGATGACGAACGGGACTCCGAGCAGCGAGCGCTGCCGCGACCGGATCTCGTCCGGGGGGACGCGGAACCGGTCGTCGGAACCCGGCGGCACGCGGAAGCGGTGCTCGGGCAAGGCGTTCAGGTTGACCCCCGGCGACGGCGCCGGACCCGGCACGACCGGCGTGACGACCATGCCGGCGGGGCCGTGCGCGCGCGCCGGGGCAGGCGCGGCGACGATCGTCAGCGCCACGGCGAGAGTCAGAACGAATCGCATGCCACCGCCGGGAGCAAGGGCGGTGCCAGCGAGTTCCCGCCCACGTCGCCCGGAGCCCGGCGGGCAGCGATGGCAGGCCCGGCACGCTGCGATGACGGGAGCGGCGGTTCGGTGATACGGTGAGTTCGAGGTCCTCCCGGTGATCGTCCACGCGCTCGCAGTCGATTACGACGGCACCATCGCCGAGCACGGCCGCCTGGCGCCGGAGACCGCCGCCGCCCTCACGCGCGTGCGCGAGTCGGGCCGGCGGCTCCTGCTCGTCACCGGCCGGCTGCTGCCCGACCTCCGGCAGGTCTGTCCCCAGGTGGACGATCTGTTCGACGCCGTGGTGGCCGAGAACGGGGCGGTGCTGTACACGCCGGCCACGCGCGAGGTGCGCACGCTCGGCGACGCTCCCGAGGCCTCGCTGGTCGACGCCCTGCGCCGGCGCGGGGTCCCGTTCGAGCTGGGCTCGAGCCTCGTGGCCACGACCGAGCCCTACGCCGAGGCGTGCCTGGCCGCCATCCGGGAGGCCGGCGTGGAGCGCTCGCTCGTCTTCAACAAGGGCGCGCTGATGCTCCTGCCCGGCGGCGTGACGAAGGGCACCGGGGTGGAGGCGGCGCTGGCCGCCCTGGAGCTGTCGGCGCACAACCTGCTCGGCATCGGCGACGCCGAGAACGACCACGCCTTCCTCGGGATGTGCGAGTGCGCGGTGGCCGTGGCCGACGCCGTGCCGGCGCTCCGCGAGCGGGCCGACTACGTGACCCGCGGCGGCGCCGGGACCGGCGTGGTCGAGTTCATCGAGGAGCACCTGCTCGAGGACGCGGCCCGTCTGGTCCCCGGTCTGAGCCGTCACCATCTCGAGCTCGGCCGGACGGCCGGCGGCGAGCCGGTGACCATCCCCGCCCACGCCACCGGCCTGCTCGTCGTCGGTCCCTCGGCCACCGGCAAGTCCACGCTGACCGGCGTCATCGTCGAGCGGCTGGTCCGCGCCGGTCGCACGTTCTGCCTGCTCGATCCCGAGGGCGACCACGAGACGCTGGCCGAGCTCGAGGGGATCGTCACCCTGGGCGGCAAGGGCCGGCAGACGCTGCCCGAGTCCGACGAGCTGCAACAGCTCCTGCGGGCGCCGAGCGGCCGCCTGGTGCTGAACCTGTCGGCGCTGCCGATGGCCGACAAGGTCCGCTACGCGACCCACGCCCTGGCCGCCGTCGCCGCCGTGCGCGGCGTCAGCGGCCTGCCCCACTGGCTCCTGGTGGACGAGGCGCACCACGTGGCGCCGGCCGAGGGCTCCTCGGCCGCCGCG
>DATLZL010000171.1:0-8376 GCA_035574035.1 Binatia bacterium
CGCCGCAAGTGTGAGAAGCGCAACCACGGGTGGGATGACGAAACGACGGTTCGACTGCGGCGCCTCCAGCCGCAGATAGTACCACGAGGTCAGGGACATCCGGGTCCCGGTCTCCCCGGCTCCGCCGTCCCAGGCCTGGAAGGCGATCGGGGTGAAGACCCCCGGCTCGAAGGCCAGCCGCCCCTCGCCCGGGGCCGCCAGCGCCCGCTTGACGACCACCCGGTACTGGCCCCGGTCGTACACCGCCCGTCCGGCGAGCTCGGAGCCGGCCAGCGGCTTGACCCGCGTGGGGCCGTTGGCGGTGGCCTCCCAGGCGCCCCGGCCCTGCTCCCAGCGGAGCAGGTAGACGGCCTCGCTGTCGTCGCCCATCAGGAAGTAGGGCCGGGCGCCCCCGGGGTCGACCCGGGGCGGCAGCTGCACCTGGACGGCATCGGCGAACACCTTGCGGGCCGGGTCCGGGCTCGACTCGGTCGGGTCGTCCCAGGTCAGGTGGAAGGCCACCTCCCGCTCGTTCCACGCGATGCGCAGGGAGAGCATGTCGATGGAGGGGTTGAAGTTGCGGGGGTCGACGATGACCTGACCCATGAGGGGCACGTTCTGCGGCCGCTGGCGACGCCAGAACTCGGCGTCCGGATCGTCGGGGATGGCCTCGGCGACGGCGGTTCCGGTGATCAGCGTCACGTACTCGGGTGACTCGGGGCCGAGCGACAGGATGTAGTTGGTCAGGTGCCAGATGTCCTCCGGCTTCTCCACGCTGTCGAGGAACGCGGGCATCGGCGTGCCCAGCACGCCGAGGGCGATCCGCATGGCGATGTCCTCGCGCCGGGCCCCGCCCCGGAAGGTCCACCGCTTGGTGAGGTTGGCCGGGCGGATGGGATGTCCCCAGTCGTCCTTCAGCTCGGGCCGGGACGGGCCGTCGGCGCGGCCGGCGTCGCCGTGGCACTTGTTGCACTCGATGGCCTCGAACATCTCCCGGCCGCGCTTGATCGACTCGGCCGAGGAGCCGACCTCGGCCGGCAGGTCCTGCTTCTTGGGCGCCTCCTTGAACGCCTCGGGGGCGAAGGCCTTGAGGTAGGCGACCAGGTTCCACCGGTCGCGCTCCGGCAGGACGCGCCAGGCGGGCATGGACGTGCCCGGCATGCCCTCGGTGATGATCCGGAAGAGGTCCTGGTCGCTGGGGATCTTGGCCGCGGTCGTGCGGATCTTGTAGATGCCGCGGGTGAAGTCGCGCGGGCGCGGGTCGAGCAGCTCGGCCGCCGGCCCCTGGCCATCGCCCTTGACGCCGTGGCAGAGCGCGCACCTGGCGTCGTACACGGCCTTGCCTGCCTGGGCGTCCCCGCGCTGGGCGTGGGCGGCCGGGACGCCGGACAGCGTCACGGCCAGGACCAGCAGCAGACCGGTCAGGGCCGGTACCGCCGGAACCGCCCAGGCGCCGGGAGAGCCAGGGCGCCGGAAACCGTGCGGGGCCGCGGGGCTCAGTGCGCGGTCTCCCAGCGCCGCGGCTGCTGCCCGGTCGCGTCGTAGAGGTACATGATGACCTGCCAGATCTCCTCCTCGCTCAGGCGGTCCTCCCAGGCCGGCATGACGGAGTTCCAGGGCGTGGACTCCCGGGGCAGCCCGGGGCCGCCCTTGGCGATCCGCCAGAAGAGGTACGCCTCCTGGAGCATGGCGATGGTGCCCGGGTCCTGGAAGTTCGCCGGCGGCGGGTTGAGGCCCGCCGCGAAGTGCCCCTGCCCGTCCAGGTTGTCGCCGTGGCAGTACATGCAGTTCCGGATGTAGATCTCCCCGCCGCGCGCCACGTGCTCCCGGAACCGGGCCTGGTCCTTGCGCAGCGGGTTGTCGGCGCCCGAGATGTTGATCGTCTTGCCCCGGAACTGGATCGTGTCGGGCGGCGCCGGATGCACGGCCCGCAGCTCGGGCGGGGCCTGGGGCCGGGCCGCGGCCTGCGTGTAGGCGTAGTAGCCCAGGAGCAGCGGCAGCACGATCATCAGAGCCAGCCGCAGATATCGCTTGTCGGGGTCGACGAGCGTGGAGCGGATCGGGCGCAGGAAGCTCGCCCACGAGTCGGCGTCGGTGGAGACGTAGACCAGCACGGCCAGGAACACGATCGCCATGTAGAGCGTGACCACGCTCCACGGCGCCGGCGGCCGGATACCGAACCGGAAGACGACGAACGCGATCACCAGGATCAGCACCGCCTGCAGGAAGCGCGAGCGCAGGAAGCTCATGGCTACTTGAGCGTCAGCAGGAACGCCACCAGGTCCGTGTACTCCTTGGCGGTGAGCGTCTGGCCGAAGGTCTGCGGCATCACGCCGGCCGGATAGCCGGACACCGTGCCCATGCCCTTGGGATCGAGGATCTTCCTCATGATGTAGTCGGGGGTCTGGATGCGGGCGATCTGCGACAGGTCCGGCCCCACCGGAGTGCCGGGCACGTCACCGGCCTTGTGGCAGGCCATGCAGCCGCCCTTGCCGGTGAAGACCGCCTTGCCGGCCTTGGGGTCGCCGGGCAGCTTCACCTCGGCCGCCGTCGGTCCGCCCGCGGCGCCGCCGGCGCCGACCGTGGCCGGGATGTCGGCCAGCGTGACGTCCACGGTGCCGCCCAGCGACTGCAGGTACGCCGTCAGCGCCCAGACCTCCGAGCGGTTGAGGCCGATCGGCGGTCGGTCGACGGCCGGCATGATCGGCGGATAGCCCTCGACCACGTAGGCGTTGGGGTTGACGAGGGACTCGATCAGGTAGGCCTTGCCGCTCGTCCCCGGCTTGCGCGTGCCGGCCCGGCCGCCGATGCCGGCCAGGTCGGGGGCGCGGGTGCCCTTCTGGCCGATGCGGTGGCAGACCTCGCACGTCCCCTTGGTCTTGAAGATCTCCTCGCCGGCCTTCACCAGCTGGGCCGGGGTGACGTTGCCGCCCTCCAGGGACAGCTCCTGCGGCGGGCGCGACTCGATCTGGGGGATCGAGTTGGCGAAGTAGGTGTAGAGGCCCATCACGATCAGCGTGAAGATCGCGGCCTTGACGCCGACGGGCAGGCGCATGTCGGGCGGTCAGCCCTCCCGTCCGCCGGCGATGGCCGGCGCCGCGTGGCCGGCGGCCTCGGCCCGGCCGCGCTCGGCCAGGCCGCCCAGCCAGAAGATGAAGGCCACCAGCGCGAAGAAGACGATGGTGACCACCGTGATCACGTTGGCGGCGTAGCCCAGGGCCGGCGTCACCGCGTCGGGCGAGGTGTCGCGGAGCAGGCCGTAGACGTGCCAGTGCTGGCGGATGCCGGAGCGGGCGAACCCCATGAGCCCCATGAGCCAGGTGAAGGTGACGGCCAGCAAGATCAGGACGTACTGCGAGCGGGGCGCGATCGTGCCCCACCGGATGGCCCCGGTCGAGCGCGCCCCGCGGAACATCGGGATGTCGATGGCCATCACCACGACGATCGCGATCAGGACGACCAGGACCTGCAGCGGCGACAGGCGGAGGACGCGGACGCCGGACTCGACGTAGTAGCCCAGGACGCCGATGGCCACCACCGCCGCCGCCGCCAGGGCGAAGACGACCCACTGCACCGCCATGCCGGTCCGGACCCAGGGCTTGGTGGAGACCCGATTGGCCCGCCGGTAGAGGACCCAGGACAGGAACGTGGTGAGGATCATCAGGTTCACCACGGTGTTCTTGGCCGACATGACCCCGAACACGCCGAGGAACGGGTGGTGGGTCCCGCCCATGGCCCGAGCCTCCTCGAAGGTGACGACCATCGAGCGCGGGGTGGCCCAGATGAGGAAGCCGACCGTGAGGACCAGGAGCATGGGCGGCATGAACTTCCGGTAGCGTTCGGAGCCGGGGATGCGCTCCATGCCCAGCCACAGGTAGTAGTTGGAGCCCAGGAAGAGCACGCCGATCAGGATGGCCTGCACGATCCACAGCCAGGACATGAAGCCGCCCATCATCGTGATGCCCATCGTCTGGTTGAACTGGTAGATCTCGAACCCCAGCCAGTACCCGGCGAAGGGCAGGACGATGAAGGCCGACAGCGCCACGAAGTTGCCGACGTAGCCCATCCAGTCGTAGCGGGCCCGCTCCTCGTCGGTCCGGGCCGACAGGAACCGGAAGGCGGCGTAGGCGGCGGCGATGGTGCCGCCGAAGACGATGTTGGCGATGAGGCGGTGGATGTTGATGGGCATCCAGGTGAAGTTGTTGATCGCCGCCCACAGCGAGGTCACCCGGCCGGCCTCGTCGACGCCGCCCGGCGAGACCATGAAGGTCACCCAGGCGTTGGCCACGAAGAGGATGGCGGTGCCGACCAGGTTGGACAGGACCCCCAGGGACACGTGGATCCACTTCCGGGGCCCCGCGAGCCAGTCCCAGCCGTAGTACCAGAGGTAGACGATGAAGGTTTCGGCGAAGAACAGCAGCGCGTAGACCCAGTAGGTCGGGTAGAAGATCCCGGTCATGTACGACCAGAACCGGGGGTAGTAGCCGACGAAGAGGAAGAGCAGGAGCGCCCCGAGCAGGGCGGTGGTCGAGAAGGCGGCGAAGGTGAGCTTCACGAACTCGTGCGCCAGCCAGTCGTAGCGCTCGTCCCGCAGCCGCCAGCCGACGATCTCGATGATGACGGCGAAGATCGGGCAGCCCAGGATGAAGGCGGCGAAGTTCAGGTGCAGCTGGGCCACCGCCCAGACGGCCAGGCGGGAGCCCAGCACCGGGAACTGGCGATAGGCGGGCTCCTGGGCCGGAGCCTGGGTCTGGGCGGGCGCGACGCCGACCAGGACGGCGGTGACGAGGACGGCGACGGCCACCAGCGCAAGACCCCACCCGGCGCGGCGGCGCGCCACACGACCAGCGTTCACCGATCCGACTCCCCGGAGCGAGAGGATTACGTCCTCGAGGTCAACCCGCGCTTGTGTCGGAAGTCACATGAATCGCTGGCCGAGTTTGTAGGTCAAACGCGTTGAACTGTCAAGGGCAAAGCACCGTGGCAAATTTGACACCCCCCCACCCGGGCGCTAGCATTCCCTGCGGGGCCCCCCGATGAAGCCGCGCCTGTCGCAGCGCCTGCAGTTTTCCCTCGCCTACGTCCTGGTGGTCGCGCTCGTGCTCTCCCTGCTGCAGTCCTGGCTGCTCGCCCCCCGGACGGTCGAGATCCCGATGTCCAAGTTCCTGGAACTGCTGCGGGCGGGTCAGATCGAGCGGGTGTCCCTCGGCGAGCGCGAGATCCGGGGCCTGGCCAAGCCGGGGGCGCTGCCCACCCCGCCCTCGGTCCCGGCCGACCGGCTGCGCCGGGCGCTGGGGCAGGACGACGAGCCGCGGGTGTTCACCGTGACGCGCATCCCCGGCGTCGACGAGCAGTGGCTCGTCGAGGAGCTGCAGCGCCGCGGGGTCGAGTTCGCCGGCCGGGTCGAGACGACGTTCTGGCGGGACCTGCTCTTCGGCTGGGTCATCCCGCTGGCGGTCATGATCGCCATCTGGATGTTCCTCATGCGTCGGGTCGGCGGCGGCCCGACCCAGGCCCTGTCCTTCGGGCGCAGCAAGCACAAGATCTACGACCGCAAGGAGCTCAAGACGACCTTCAACGACGTGGCCGGCGTCGACGAGGCCAAGGCCGAGCTGGTCGAGATCGTGGATTTCCTGAAGAACCCGCGGAAGTACCAGCGCCTGGGCGGCCGGATCCCCAAGGGCGTGCTCCTGGTGGGCCCCCCGGGCACGGGCAAGACCCTGCTGGCCCGGGCGGTGGCGGGCGAGGCCGACGTGCCGTTCTTCACCCTGTCGGGGTCCGAGTTCGTGGAGATGTTCGTCGGCGTCGGCGCCGCCCGGGTCCGCGACCTGTTCGAGCAGGCCAAGGACAAGGCCCCCTGCATCGTCTTCATCGACGAGCTGGACGCCATCGGCAAGTCGCGGGCGGGCGCCACCGGGTTCGTGGGCGGCCACGACGAGCGGGAGCAGACGCTCAACCAGCTGCTGGCCGAGATGGACGGCTTCGACGCCTCCAAGGGCGTCATCATCATGGCCGCCACCAACCGGCCCGAGGTCCTGGACCCGGCCCTGCTCCGCCCGGGCCGCTTCGACCGCCAGATCGTGGTGGACAAGCCGGACGTCCGGGGTCGCGAGGCCATCCTGCGCCTGCACGCCCGGAGTGTGGTCCTGGCCCCCGATGTCGACCTCGGCGTCATCGCCGCCCGCACGCCGGGCTTCGCCGGCGCCGACCTGGCCAACATCGTCAACGAGGCCGCGCTGCTGGCCGCCCGCAAGGACAAGAACGCGGTCGGGATGGCGGACTTCGAGGAGGCCATCGACCGGGTGGTGGCCGGCCTGGAGAAGCGGAGCCGGGTGCTGAGCGAGCGGGAGCGGGACATCGTGGCCCACCACGAGATGGGCCACGCGCTGGTGGCGGCGTCGGTGGCTCACGCCGACCCCGTCCACAAGGTGACCATCATCCCCCGCGGCGTGGCCGCCCTGGGCATGACCTACCAGCTGCCGACCGAGGACCGGTTCCTGATCACCCGCAGCGAGCTGGAGGACCGGATCGCCGTCCTGCTCGGCGGGCGGGTGGCCGAGGAGCTGGTCTACGGCGAGGTCTCCACCGGCGCCCACAACGACCTGGAGCGCGCCACCGAGCTGGCCCGGCTCATGGTGATGAAGTACGGCATGTCCGAGCGCGTCGGGCTGGCCACGTTCGGGGAGCGCGCCCCGCTGTTCCTCAAGGGCAACGGGCTGCCCTGGGGCGGCGAGCGGGAGTACAGCGAGGAGACCGCACGCGCCATCGATGCCGAGGTGCGCGAGATCCTGGACCGGGCCCACGACCGGGTCCAGTCCATTCTCACGGCGAAGAAGAGCATCCTCGTGGCCGCCGCCCAGGAGCTGAAGCGGGTGGAGACGCTGGAAGGCGAGCGCCTCCGCCGGGCCCTGGCCGGCGAGCCGATGGAGACCCACGCATGATGCAGCTCAAGAAGCGGACCTTCGTCGTCACCGTGGCCCTGGCCGCGCTGGTCGGTCTGGCGCTCGGGGCCTTCGCCGCCGGCGGGCCGGCCCGGACGCCGGCGCCGGGCGGGGCCCGGACCCTGGAGGCGCCCATCCTGCCCGTGCAGATGCCGCTGCCGCCGGCCGGGACCTTCGCCCGGGTGGCCGAGGCGGTGAAGCCGGCCGTGATCAACATCAACACGGTATCCCGGGGCGCCTTGCCGGGCCGGACGCCCTTCGAGGAGTTCTTCGGCGAGGAGTTCTTCCGCCGCTTCTTCGGCGAGCTGCCCGAGCGCATCCCCCAGCGCAGCCTGGGGTCGGGCGTGATCGTGGACCCGACCGGGATCGCCCTGACCAACGCCCACGTGGTCGAGCGGGCCACCGAGATCGAGGTCATCACGCTCGACGGTTCCAAGCACAAGGCCAAGGTGATCGGCGCCGACCGCAAGACCGACCTGGCCGTGCTGCGCCTGGACGACGGCAAGAACAGCTTCCCCTACGCCCGGCTCGGGGACTCCGACAAGATGCAGGTCGGCGACTGGGTGATCGCCATCGGCTCGCCGTTCGGCCTGCAGGCCACCGTCACCGCCGGCATCATCAGCGCCAAGGCCCGCCAGCTGGGCCAGGGCCCGTTCGACGACTTCCTGCAGACGGACGCCGCCATCAACCCCGGCAACTCCGGCGGCCCGCTGGTCAACATGCAGGGCGAGGTGATCGGCATCAACACCGCCATCGTGGCCGGCGGCTCCGGCATCGGCTTCGCCATCCCCTCTAACCTGGCCCGCAAGATCTACACCGAGCTGGTGGCCAAGGGGAAGGTGACGCGCGGCTGGCTCGGCGTGTCGATCCAGCCGCTGACGCCCGAGCTGGCCAAGTCGTTCGGGGCCAAGGAGACCAAGGGCGTGCTGATCTCCGACGTCGTCCCCGACAGCCCGGCGGCCAAGGCCGGTCTCCAGCCCGGCGACATCCTGCTGGAGTTCGACGGCAAGAGGATGGAGGGGCCCGGCGACCTGCAGCGGGCGGTGGGGCTCAGCGAGCCCGGCAAGGCGGCCAAGATCAAGATCTGGCGCGACCAGGCCGAGAAGACCCTCGACGTCCGCATCGGCGAGGCGCCCGACGAGCGCGAGGCCCGGGCCGGCTCCCAGCGCGGCGCCCGCTCGCTGCTGGGGCTCGACGTGCGGGCGATCACCCCCGAGATCGCGCGCCAGCTCAACCTGCGCTCCACCGAGGGGGTCATCGTGGCCCGGGTCGAGGACGGCAGCCCGGCGGCCGAGGCCGGCGTCCAGCGCGGGGACGTCATCCGCGAGGTGAACCGGCAGAAGGTCCGCTCGCTGGCCGACTTCGAGCGGCTCACCAAGGACGTCAAGGAGGGGGACCGGCTGACGCTCCTGCTCCAGCGAGGGCCCATGTCCCTCTACGTCGCCTTCACCGTGGA
>DATLZL010000172.1:0-3558 GCA_035574035.1 Binatia bacterium
GACGACGATGTCGGCGATCTGGAGCCGGCCCCCGGGCTTGAGCACGCGGAACGCCTCCCGGAAGACCGCGTCCTTGTCGGGGGTGAGGTTGATCACGCCGTTCGAGATGACGAGGTCGGCGCTGGCGCTCTCCACGGGCAACGCCTCGGCCAGTCCCCGGCGGTACTCCACCTGGCGGAGACCGGTGGCGGCCACATTCTGGCGCCCCCGCTCGACCATGGCCTCCGTCATGTCCACCGCGATGACGCGGCCGGCCGGCCCCACGGCCCGGGCGGCCAGGAACGTGTCGGTGCCGCTGCCGGCACCGATGTCCACCACGGTGGCGCCGGGGGCCGGCCGGCCCATCGCCAGCGGGTTGCCCACCCCCGCGAACGGCGCGGTGACGGCCGGCGGCAGCGCGGCCAGCTCCCGCCGGTCGTAGCCGAGCCGCTCGGCCGCGTAGTCGGGGCCGGTGTGGAAGTGATAGCCCCGGCCGGGATCCCGCACCACGTCGCTATAGACGCGGGCGATTTCCTCGCGGAGTCGGGAGGTGTCCAGTGGCATCGCGTCACCTCCGCTCAGTAGCAGACGGTCGGGGTCGCTTCACCGAGGAACTCGACGAGCTTGGCGCCGCCCACGATCACGGCCCCGGGCACCAGCCTGTGCTCGTCGATCTTCCGACGCCTGGCGCACGGCGAGCAGACGTAGACGGTCCCGCCGTTCGCGGTGAAGTCGGTCAAGAGCTGCTTGAGCGGCGCGAACCCCTCCTCGTGGATGTCGTCGGCGTAGCCGGCGACGGCGAGCCAGACGCCCTCGGTCGAGAGGAACACCAGCGTCTCCTTGCCCGACCCCAGCGCGGCGTTCGCCACCACGAAGCCCACGGTGGCCTTGTCGGGGTTGTCCTTGGCGTGCGTGATGCTGACGCAGAACCGCCCGGCCATGGTCTACTCCTTTCTGGCGATGTAGAAGGTGCTGCCGTCTCCCCAGACCAGCCGGTGCCCGGTCAGGCGACACCAGGCCGGGATGTCTTCCCGCGCGCCGGGGTCCCGGCACACGAGCTTCAGCACCTCGCCGCCGTGCAGCCGCTCGATGGCCCGCCGGATCGCCAGCAGGAGTTCCCCGCAGCGACGCTCGCCGCCGTCGAGCACCGCCTGCGGCTCCGGGAGCGCGGCCCCGTTCATCGTTTCCGCACGAAGTAGCGGGGGCCGTCGGCGCCCAGGTACTCGTGGCCCGTGAGTCGGCACCAGGCCGGGACGTCGTCGGCGGCCGCGATGTCCGCCGAGCGGATCTCGAGCACCTGCCCGGGGGAAAGCCGATCCATCAGCTGGCGCGCCTGGAGCGTGCCGCCGACCTCGCAGCCCGCGGCGCCGAGGTCCAGCACCGCGTCGGCCCGGATTGCCTTCGCCTCCTCCAGGCGACCGCCGCAGGCGCTGCAGAACCGGGCCCCGGCCGCTGCCGCCGCGCCGCAGGCGGGGCAGGCGCGGGGGACGTGGTGCGGGAGCGGCTTGCGCGCCGTGACCACGACCGAGGAGACGATCCCGTCATGCTGCTCGAGCGGCATCACGCGGCTCAGGAACTCGAGGAACTCCGGCGTGAAGAGCGGATAACGGCGCAGCTCGGCCAGGCCGACGGGTTGCCGGTCGTGGGCCTCGATCGCCTCGAACCCGACATTGAAGAACTTTTTGAGCAGCACTGGCTCCGCCAGCGTGCCGGCCAGTCAGCCGGCGACGGCGGCCGGGTGCTTGAGCACGTCCTCGGGCAGGCGCTCGGCGAGGACGAGGTCGGCCACGGCGAGCCGGCCGCCCGGGCCGAGCACCCGCGCGATCTCGGCGATGACGCGGCTCTTGCGGTTGGAAAGGTTGAGGACTCCGTTCGAGATGACGACGTCCACCGAGTTGTCCGGCAGCGGGATCTGCTCGATCAAACCCTCGACGATCTCCACGTTGGCGAGCCCCGCCTCGGCGGCGTGGACGCGGGCCCGGGCCACCATCTCCGGCGTCATGTCGAGACCGATGGCCCGGCCCGTCGGTCCCACCGCCAGGGCGGCGAGAAGGGTGTCGATGCCGCCGCCGCAGCCCAAATCCAGCACGGTCTCGCCGGCGCGGAGGCCGGCCCGGCGCACCGGGTGCCCGACGCCGAGGGCCAGGTCCACGGCGCCCCTGGGCAGCCGAGCCAGCTCGGCCGGGTCGTAGAGCGCCTCGGCCACCGCCGCGCCGCCGCCCTGAACGCGGCCGTAGGCTTCGCGGACGATCGCCCGGTTCTGGGCGTCGGTGAAGTAGGGCATGCGCTTATGTTCCTCCGTCGCGCTCGGACAGTACGCGGCGCACCCGCGCCTCGAGGTCCGACGGCACAGGGTGGTCAGGCAGCCGCGACCTCACGAAGCAGTCGAGCTGCTGGCTGAACGCCAGCTTGTCGCAGCAGGACAGACAGGCCTCGAGGTGGGCCTCCAGGTTTTCCAGCGCCTCGCCGGCGATGGCCCGGTCCAGATAGGCGAAGAACTGCTGGACGGCCTGCTCGCAAGTCATCCTGTTCATCGGTCCCAACTCCTCACGAGTCCACGCCGCTTGGCGCAGTCCCACAGGTCGCGCTCGAGGATCTTCCGGGCCCGGTGCAGGCGGGACATGATGGTGCCGACCGGGCAGCCCACGATCTCGGCCAGCTCCTTGTAGGAGAGCTCCTCGACGTACAGCAGGACGAGCGGCACCCGGAAGCCCTCTGGCAGCCGCATCAGGGCCGCCCGCACCTCCTCGTCGGTGAACTGCGCCAGGAAATCCCCGTGAAGATTGTCCGAGTACGGCAACGGATCTTCGTCCCAGATGAGGTCGTAGAGGGAGAACCGGTCCAGCTCTTCGAGGTCGCCGCTGGCGACCTCCCGGCCTTCGCTTCGCTGCCGGTCGAGGACGAGCCGGCTCAGGATCTGAAACAGCCAGGGGCGGATCCGGTCCGGCTGGCGAAGGGTCCCGAACGCCTTCAGGGCCTTGACGTAGGTCTCCTGGACCAGATCCTCGGCGTCCTGAGCGCTGCCCTTCAGGCGCACGGCGAGCCGGTAGACGTCGGACAGGTACGGCAGGGCGAGGGCCTCGAACCGGGCCCGAGCCTCAGCGTCGGGGCGCGCGGCGCCGTCGGGGTCCGGTTCGCCGACCGTCGCCTGTCGCATCGTGCCTATAAGACGGTGTGGCCAGACCTGGAAATTCCCGGAACGCCGGTCGGAGGGCCGGCGGGCCGGGAAGGCGCCGAGTTCCAGGCACCCTGGCGACGTGCGGAAAAACGCCGGAGAAGGCCTGTAAGCCGGGTTCTGTTCCCCGGTGACCCGGGGCGACGGTCATTTCTCTAGGACGCCGGTTACCCGGCGCCTCCAGCGGCCTGACCCGGGAGCGGAGCGGGCCACTCCATGGCTCCCCTATTCGGCCTTGCTCCGGGTGGGGTTTGCCGAGCCGGCGCGGTCACCCGCGCCGCTGGTGAGCTCTTACCTCACCGTTTCACCCTTGCCGGCGCCGGACGGTGTCGTCCGGCCCCGGCGGTCTGCTTTCTGTGGCACTGTCCGTGGGGTCGCCCCCCCTGGGTGTTACCCAGCACCCT
>DATLZL010000173.1:0-2362 GCA_035574035.1 Binatia bacterium
GGCTGGCCGGGCCGGCGGATCTCTGGTATGCTCCGGGCTCTGGTCGGGCAGGTAGCTCAGTTGGTAGAGCACAGGACTGAAAATCCTGGTGTCGGCGGTTCAATCCCGTCCCTGCCCACCAGCCTCTCGCGCACTTCGCCGGCGGTCCTCCAGGGACGGCAACTGCAAAGAGCGAAACTGTCATAGCCCCTCCGGCGGCGCGCACGTTCACTTGTTCGGCGAGTTGACGAGCGCCGGTGCGCCGGAGCATCCTGGCCACGTGCTGGGGACACAGGACCTGCTGATCGGCCTGGTGCTGGCGGCCTTCTTCTTCGGCGCCAAGCGCCTGCCCGAGATCGCGCGGTCGCTCGGACAGGCGATGGGCGAGTTCCGTAAGGGCGTGTCCGGCGACGCCGGCGCGGACCCAGCTTCCGCGTCGGCCTCAACTCCGGTCCGCCCGTGCCCGAAGTGCGGGGGCACCATGCAGCCCGGCTGGTCGCACTGCCCCCACTGCGGTGCGAGGGCCGCGGCGGCCGCCGAATCCGCAGCCGCCAACCCTCGGAACGATGCCTAGCGCTGGCTAGGGCCAGTCGTCGAGAGCGGCCGCGGCCGCCAGCGGAGCCTCCGGTGGGCCGGACGGCGGAGTGCCGGCCGCGCCAGTGCCCCGCAGGAATTCCTTGCCTCGCGTGTAGGGGCCTGGCGGCCGGCGGCCGCCTCGGTGGGCGCCGCGGGTACCGACGGCGCGTCCACCGGGAGTTCGTCTCTACCTGCGGCCGCCAACGCGGCGGAAGCCACACGCGCCGCGCCAGTACGTCCTGCGGCAACAGCGGGAAGCGGAGCCGGGCCTCGCCGGGCGACTGGGCTCCGGTCCGGAAGAGCCCACCGCGCGCTCACGGAGTTCCGGTCAGCCGGATCAGGCCCCAGGCGGCCGAGGCGAGGACGGCGGAGGCCGGAATCGTCAGCACCCACGCCGTCACGATGCCGCCGGCGACGCCCCAGCGGACGGCCGAGAGGCGCTGCACGCTGCCGACGCCTATGATGGCGCCGGTGATCGTGTGGGTGGTGCTCACCGGGATGCCGCCCAGGGCGGTCCCGAGAAGCGTGACGGCGCCGGCCGTCTCCGCGCAGAACCCGCCTACCGGGCGGAGCTTCGTGATCCGCATCCCCCTTCGTCTTGACGATCCGCCAGCCGCCAGCCAGCGTGCCGAGTGCAATGGCGGCGTGGGCGGCCAGCACGACCCAGTAGGGCACGTGGAACTCCGGCCCCAGGGCGCCGGAGGCGAAGAGCTAAGCGGCGATGACGCCCATCGTCTTCTGGGCGTCGTTGGTGCCGTGGCCGAGGCTGTAGGCCGCGGCCGAGAGGAGCTCAGGCGCCGGAAGATCCGGTCCACGCGACCGGGGGCCGCCGCCCGGAAGGTCCACAGGGTGGCCAGCATGAGGCCGAACCCGAACGCCAGGCCCAGCACCGGGGCCAGGACCATGAACACGCCGATCTTGATGAGGCAACCCGGCAGGACGGCGGCCGGGCCGCCCTTGACCAGCGCCGCGCCAACGAAGCCGCCGATCAGCGCATGAGAGGAGCTGGTCGGCAGCCCCCAGAACCAGGTCGCGACGTCCCAGGCGATGGCGCCCAGCAGCCCGGCCAGGACTACCCCGGGGTCGACGACGCTCGGGTCCACCACGCCGGCGCCCACCGTGCGGGCCACGTTCACGCCGAACCCGAAGGCGGCCACGAAGTTGAAGAAGGCCGCCCAGGCGACGGCCTGCAGCGGGGTGAGCACGCGCGTGGAGACCACAGTGGCGATGGAGTTGGCGGCGTCGTGGAAGCCGTTGATGAAGTCGAAGAGCAGTGCCACCAGGACGATGAAGGCGACGGCGCTCACCGTTCGAGCGAGGCGCGCGCCGCCGTCGCCGCCTCGTCGGTTTTCACCGCCGCACGACCGGCCGAGAGCGCCAGCCAGGGGATCTCACCGGCCAGGCGCTCGGTGCCGGGCGGCGCCACGTCCCTCTCCGGGGCTGACCGACGGCGGGTCGGTACAGGGTGGCGGATCCTGCTCGGGATGTCTCGCCCCTCTCCTCCGCTCTTTAGCGGGCCTCGGCCCCGACCGGCACCCAGCGCTCCTCGCCCACGACATCTGCGCCGAGCATCGTATACCGCCCGGCGAGCGAGCCGTCGGCGGCGATCTCGTACACGGCCACACCCGGGATCGGCGCTCCCCGGATCACCCAGATGACGGCCAGGACGTTGCCGTCGACCAGGCCGGTGCCGATCGACTGCGTGTCGCCGAGCTTCCAGGCGATGTGGTAGACGTCGCCGCGTCTCACCACGAGCACCCGGCCGCTGTACGTCTGGCCGGACGGCTCGCGCCCCTCCACCCGGTAG
>DATLZL010000174.1:0-4975 GCA_035574035.1 Binatia bacterium
TCGGCCGGGTCGTAGAGCTCCTCGGCCACCCCGGCGCCGCCGCCCTCGACGCGACGGTAGGCGTCGCGGACGATGGCTCGGGTCTGCTCGTCGGTGAAGTACGGCATGTCAGGCTCCCGTCTCCGGCCGTCCGAGCGCCAGCCGCACGCGCGCCTCGAGACTCGGCGGCACCGGCCGGTCGGGCAGCCGCGACTTGATGAAGTCGTCGAGCCGGCGGCTGAAGGCCAGCCGGTCGCAGCACGACAGGCACGCCTCGAGGTGAGCCTCCAGGTTCTCCAGCGTCTCGCCGGCCAGGGCCCGGTCGAGGTAGGCGAAGAACTGCTGGACGGCCTGGTCGCAGGTGATCGGCGTCATCGGTTCCAGCTCCTTACCAGGCCCCTTCGTTTCGCGCACTCCCACAGCTCCCGCTCCAGGATCTTCCGCCCGCGGTGCAGCCGAGACATGACGGTGCCGAGCGGGCAGCCCAGGATCTCGGCCAGCTCCTTGTAGCTGAGCTCCTCGACGTAGACCAGCACGAGCGGGACCCGGTAGGTTTCCGGCAGCGCCGTCAGCGCGGCGCGGACCTCCTCGTCGGTGAACTGGGCCAGGAAGTCACCGTGCAGGTTGTCGGAATACGGCAGCGGGTCCTCGTCCCAGATGAGGTCGTAGAGGGAGAAGCGGTCGAGCTCCTCGAGATCGCCCGTGGCCACCTCGCGCGGCTCGGCCCGCTGCTGGTCGAGCACGAGACGGCTCAGGATCTGGAAGAGCCAGGGCCGGACGCGGTCCGGCTGGCGGAGCGAGGGGAACGCGCGCAGGGCCTTGACGTAGGTCTCCTGCACGAGGTCCTCGGCGTCCTGGGCCCGGCCCTTGAGGCGGACCGCCAGCCGGTACACGTCGGGCAGGTGCGGCAGGGCCAGGGCCTCGAACCGGGCCCGGGTCTCGGGGTCGAGCGGAGCGGTGACCATGCCCCCGTCCGCCTCGGATTCCCTCACGCGACCCTCGGCCCGCGATTCACGCCCATAAGACGGGATCCCCTCCCGGAAAATTCCCGGGGCGGCCTCAGGCCGGGCGGCGGCCGAAGAGGCCCACGCCCACCATGGTCAGCACGGTCTCGCCGCGCTGGTTCAGGGCCTCGTAGCGAATGCGGATCACACCGCGGTCGGGCTTGCTGGCCGAGGGCCGGACCTCCAGGACCTCGGCCCGGGCCGTGATGGTGTCCCCGGGCCGGACCGGCCGGAGCCAGCGGATCTCGTCCACGCCCGGCGAGCCGAGGCTGGCCACCCGCCCGATCAGGCCCTCGACGGCCAGCCGGAACGTGACGCCGACCGTCTGCCAGCCGCTCGCGATCAGCCCGCCGTAGATCGAGCGCCGCGCGGCCTCCTCGTCCACGTGGAAGGGCTGGGGGTCGTACTGGCGGGCGAAGGCGACGATCTCCTCCCGGGTGAAGGTGTGGCGGCCGAACTCGAACGCGTCGCCGGGCTTGAAGTCCTCGAGGTAGAGCGTGGTCATGCCGCCGAGCTTACCCCAGACGCTGGCACCGCCATTGCTGGCCGTTTCCTCCCATGACCCACGAAGGGAGGACCACCATGCGAGCGACCCATTTGCTTCACCAGGACCACGAGGCGGTCAACGCGCTCTTCGGACGCTTCGCCCAGCTCCCCCAGCAGGACGGCGCCGGCCGCCAGCAGCTGTTCGACCAGATCGCCGACGAGCTCGAGGTGCACGCCAGCCTCGAGGAGGAGATCTTCTACCCGGCGCTCCGCCGCGTGAGCGACCGGGTCGAGGAGGCGGGCCGCGAACACGCCGAGGTCAAGCGCCTGATCGGGGAGATCGAGGGGCAGGACCCCGCCTCGCCGGAGTTCGACGCCCGGGTGATGGAGCTCAAGCGCCTCGTCCTCCACCACGTGGGCGAGGAGGAGGGACCGCTGTTCATGGACGCCGCCCGGCTGGGACCCGAGGAGCTCGACCGCCTGGGCCGGGAGATGGCCGAGCGGCAGGAAGCCCTCAAGACCTCGCTCCTGCAGCGAGGCATGCGAGCCGCGAAGCGGGCGGCCCGGAAGATCGCCTGACCGTCGCCGGGCGGAGCGGGCGCAGGGACGGCGGCCTGGTTATCCTTTGGCGATCGTCATGAGATCGCGGCGACGATCTTCCGGTACTCGTCCTCCGTGAAGGCGCGCAGCGTCTCGGTGCGGACCATGCCCATCGAGCCGATGGCCAGGGCCAGCTTGGCGACGGTCTCGTCGTCGGGCGCCTCCGAGATGGCGACGGCGTCGTACTGTCCGGTGACCAGGTAGAACGCCTTGAGCTGGCCGCCGGCCGCCCGGAACCGCTCCTTGGCGGCATCGAGTCGCTTGGGCCCCTCTTTGATGCTCTCGATGCCCTTCTGGGTGAACCGGATGAGGGAGATATAGGTCGCCATGCCTGACCTCCACTTCCGGTCGCCGCCCCTGCGCCGGGGAGGGTCCCAGAGTACTCCAAGTCGGCCGGGTGGAGGGGCGCCACGGCCGGGCCGGCCCCGGCCGGAGCCCGCTGTCAGTCGAGGACGACCAGGCCGCGCACGGAACGGTTCATGACGTGGTGGCCGCCCCGGGTGACGAGCACGGTGTCCTTGACGTGGAGGCCGCCCCAGCCCGGCTCGTAGTACGGGGTCTCCACGCGCAGCACCATGCCGGTCTCGAGGGTCTCCTCAACCCCGGGGGCCAGCAGCGGCGGCTCGAAGGGCTCCAGGCCGATGGCGTAGCCCACGTGGTGGCGGCTGTACGCGGGCAGCCCGGCGGCCCGCACGGCCTGGACTGCGGCGGTGAAGATCGCGGCGCAGCGGGCGCCGGGACGCAGGGCGTCCAGGGCGGCCTCGAGCCCCTGCTGGAGCGCGGCGTGGACGGCGGCCTGGCGCGGGCTCGGCTCGCCCAGCACGGCGGTGCGGCCCAGGTCGGCGTGATAGCCCTTGAAGGAAGCGCCGACGTCGATCCGCACGAGGTCGCCGGGCCTGAGCGCCCGGTCGGACTGGGGCGCGGCGGGGAACGCCGCCCGCTCGCCGAACAGCATCGTGCTGCAGAAGGGCTGCGCGCCGCGTCGGGCCAGCTCCTGCTCGTAGACGGCGGCGGCTTCCCGCTCGGTGACCCCCGGCTTGAGCGCCTGGATGACGGCGTTCACCGCTTCCTCGGTGACCCGGAGGGCGCGGTCCAGGCACTCGATCTCCCACGGCCCCTTCACCCGGCGGGCGGCGTGCCAGAGCGCGGCGGCCGGCACGACGCGCCGGGGGCGCAGGCGCTCGACGGTGCGCTCCCAGGCCGGCGGCGTCAGGTGGCTCTCGTCGAGGCCGACCGGGCCCTCGCGCGCCGCCACCTCGTCGAGCGCGGCGGCCAGGGCCTCGTCGGCGGCCTTCAGGTCGCGCGCCGTCAGGTCCAGGATCCGCCCGCCGACGTCGCCCGGGTTCTCGCCGCGGGCGTAGACGAAGCCGCCGTAGGTCCGCACCACGTCGGCCTCGACGGGCTCGGAGGCGACGGTGGCCGCCTCGATGCCCGGGACGACCAGCGCGGTGCCGCGCCGGCCGTAGACGGCGAAGACGGGCAGGTGGCGGTACAGGCGCTGGGCCAGGCCGGTGAAGCCGGTGAGGTAGAAGACGTTGGCGGGGGACGTGGCGACGAGCGCCTCGACGCCGCCCCGATCGAGCGCCTCGCTCAGTCGTTCAGCCTGATGCGGGTACAGGGCCGGTCCTCCTCCTCGTCGAGAGAATTCATACCGTGACCAGGGCGCCGGTCACGTGGGCCGCCTCCTCGCCGACCAGGAAGGCGATGGCCGCCGCCACGCTCTCGACCGGCACCCAGCCGCTCCGGTCGGCGTCGGGCATCGCCGCCCGGTTGGCCGGGGTGTCCATCGTGCCGGGCAGCACGCAGTTGACGGTCACGCCCGAGCCGCGGAGCTCCTGGGCCAGGGCCTGGGTGAAGGCGATGAGGCCCGACTTGGCCGCGGTGTAGGCGATGAAGCCTCCGGTGGGCGGCAGCACGGCCCGCGAGCCGACGGTGACGACGCGGCCCCAGCCGCCGGCCACCATGGCCGGGACGGCCGCCCGGGCGGCGACGAAGGCGCTGGTCAGGTTGAGCGCCAGCATGCGCTCCCAGGTCGCCCGGTCGGTCTCCACCAGCCGGCCGCCGGCGAAGCCGCCCACCAGCGCGGCCAGGATGTCGAGCCGGCCGTGCCGGGCCCGCAGCGTGGTGACCAGGTCGCCGACCGCCCGGTCGTCGGTCACGTCGGCCCGGACCAGCAGCAGCCGCTCGCGCTCGGCGTCGGCCCGGTAGGAGGCGGTCACCGACGCGCCCTCGGCCAGCAACCGCCGCGTGACGGCCTGGCCGAGCGCCCCGGTGCCGCCGGTGACCAGGGCCACCCGCCCGCGGAGGCTCATTCGGCCGGGGGCGCCGCCAGCAGCGCCGAGCGCTGGATGTCCTCGTAGCGCACCTTCGAGACGTCGAAGTCCGCCAGGTTCTCGCGCAGGCGGCGGAAGGTCTGCTCGAACGAGGGCAGCGTCTTGCGGGCCCGCGTGAGCGGGGTGGTGCGGGCCAGCACGTAGTTCTTCACGTAAGGGTGGTTGATGCCGCGCTTCTTGATCCGCGCGACCACCGCGCTCAGGACCTGGTCGGCCTCGCGGACCAGGGCCGCCCGCTCCTGCCGCTCGGTCAGCCCCCGACGGAGCGTGGTCTTGAGGAAGCGGTCGACCCGGCGCAGGATCGGCGCGAACGCCCCGCCGGCGAACCGGCGGTTCTCCTCGTAGAGCAGCCCCAGCGTGATGAAGTGCGCCGACTCGAACTGGAACGCCCAGTCCTCCTCGGTGCTCTCGGGCCGGGACTCGGCCAGGCTCCGGTACATCCGGATGACCTCCAGCGACTTCTCCTTGAGGTTGTGCGCCTTCTCGACGTTCAGCGGCAGGATCTGGTAGCCGACCTCGGGCTCGACCACCAGGATGGCCGGCACCATCTCGGCCTTGAGGCGGGCCAGCACC
>DATLZL010000175.1:0-2071 GCA_035574035.1 Binatia bacterium
GAGCCGATGCGGTCGGCCATGCGCATCAGCTGGGCACCCCAGAGCGTCGCGCACCGGATCGCCTCCAGCGGCGTGTAGCCGATCACGTCCACGAAGACCTGGATGTCCTTGGCATACTCCCCGTGCGGGCACCAGGCGAAGCCGAAGTCGCCGCCCGGGCACATCCGGATGCCGAGGTCGCGCGCCCGCCGGTAGGTGTCGCCCGCCTGCTTGATCTCGTCGCGCAACCCGCTGGGCCCGATGATGTCCTCGGTGATGCCGAAGCGGGGGCCGTTCTCGATGATCGAGTAGAGGTAGCGCAGGCCGGGCACCAGGGTGAGGTCCTGGTCCCGGATCATCCGCAGCGTCTCGTCGTCGGCGTAGGTGGCGTGCTCGATGGAGTCCACGCCGGCCTCGGCCGCCACCCGGCTGGAGGCCCGGCCGCGCACGTGGGCCGCGCTCAGGCGGCCCCGCATCCGCGTCTCCTGAACCAGGACCCGCACCTCCTCGACCGTGTACGTGCAGTCGCTGATGGGCGTGTGGGGCAGCAGGGCGTCGCCGCCGATGTAGCACTTGACGACGTCGGCGCCGTCCTTGATCACCCGGCGGACCGCCGCCCGGACGGCGTCGGGGCCGTCGGCGATGAAGGCCAGGCCCTCCATGCCGAGCTTGAGGTAGGAGGGGTTCCAGTCGGCCATGGCCCCGGTGGCGCAGATGTCCCGGCCGGCGGCCAGCAGCCGCGGGCCGGGGTAGAGCCCCTCGTTGATCGCGCGCTTGAGCGCCACGTCGATGGCGTGGATGGACCCGGCCGAGCGGGCGGCGGTGTAGCCGCACTCGAGCGCCAGCTCGGCGTTCTTGGCCGCCCGGAGCGTCGTGTACTCGGGTGGGCAGTTGAGGTCGAGGTCGGCGATGACCTTGACGTCCACGTAGGAGAGGTGGATGTGGGCCTCCACCAGGCCGGGGATCACGGTGCGGCCGCCAAGGTCAATCACCACCGCGTCGGCCGGTCGCGGCTCGTCGGCGGGCGCCAGGCGGCCGGCGTGGACGATCGTGTTGCCCTCGATGACGACGCCGGCGCCGCCCACCGGCGGCCGCCCGGTCCCGTCGATCAGGCGAACGTTCTTGAGATAGGTGCGCACGGCCATTCTTCTCCTCCGGTCACGGCTTGAGCAGGACCTTCACCGCGCGGTCCTCCTTGCGGTCGAAGATCGCGTACCCGTGCGGGGCGTCCTTGAGCGGCAGGGTGTGGGTGATGATGCGGGCGGGCCGGAGGCGCCCGCGCTCCACCAGCGGCATCAGCGGCGCGATGTAGTTGCGGGCGTTGCAGATGCCCATCCGCAGCGTCAGGTCCTTGAAGAAGGCCTCCCGGGCCGGGAAGCCGAGCGTGGGCTCGACGTAGACGCCGACCGAGGCGACGGTGCCGCCCGGCCGCACGGCCTCGATCGCCTGCCGGAAGGGGGTCTCGTGCCCCACGCACTCCAGCACCACGTCGGGGCCGCGGCCGCCGCTGAGGGCCCGCAGCTGGGCGGCCGGGTCGCCCCGGTCCAGGTCCACCGGCTCGGCGCCGAACTCCTGGGCCAGCCGCAGCCGGTAGTCCACGCGGTCCACGGCGAAGACCCGGACCGGCCCGAACAGCAGCGCGGCCTGCACGGCCAGCAGGCCCACCGGGCCGGCGCCGAACACGGCCACCGTGTCGCCGGGGCGGATGCCGCCGCTCTCGGCGCAGAAGTAGGCGGTGGAGAGGATGTCCCCGAGGAAGAGCGCGTCCTCGTCGGCCAGGGACGGCGGCACCTTCTCGCACAGGTAATCGGCGAACGGCACCCGGATGCGCTCGGCCTGGCCGCCGGGGTAGATCGTCCCGAAGCGGCCGCCGAACACCGCGCGTCCGGTGGTCGAGCACTGGGCCGGAAGCCCGCGCCGGCACCACTCGCAGCGCCCGCAGGAGACCGAAAACGGCGCCACCACCCGGTCGCCGGGCCGCACGGCCTGGACGGCCGGGCCGACCTCTTCCACCACCCCCATGAACTCGTGGCCCATGACCGCGCCCCGCTCCACGAGGCCGCCGCCGCGGCCGTGGTACTGGTGGAGGTCG
>DATLZL010000176.1:0-2975 GCA_035574035.1 Binatia bacterium
CGGCGCGTTGTAGACGACCACGTACCACCAGGTGAGACCGAACGTCCCCGCCGTCAGCAGGAGCGGCACCGCGGCCACCCCGGCGTAGGTCGCCATCCGGCGGTAGCGCACCGGGGGCCCGCCGGGGCCGGCCGCGCGGCCCGGGCGCACCAGGGCGGCCAGGAGCCCGAGCAGAATCCGCCGCGACCGGCCCCGCTCGAGCCGGCGCAGGTCGTCGGGCACCGCCACCCGGTACTGGTCCGGCGGCAGCTTGGGGGCGATCCGGGGGTTCAGGATGGCCCAGCCCAGGATGTAGAGGAGGTAGAGGAAGGTCAGGAAGAAGCCCGGCAGCATGGCCGCCGCGTAGAGCTTGACGATGGACTGGCCGGCCACCGCCGCGTAGACGATCAGCATGACCGAGGGCGGGATCAGGATGCCGAGCGTGCCGCCGGCGGTGATGGCGCCCGAGGCCAGTCGCACGTCGTAGCCGGCGTTGAGCATGGGACGCATGGCGATCACGCCCATGAGCACCACCACCGCCCCCACGATGCCGGAGGCGATGCCCCAGAAGGCGCAGACCAGCAGCGTGGTAACGGCCAGGGAGGCCGGCACCCGGCGGAAGGCGAGCTGGACGGCGTGGAACATCCGGTCCACCAGCGCCGCCCGCTCCATCACGTAGCCCATCAGCACGAACAGCGGCACCGACAGCAGCGTGTCGTTGGTCATGACGCCGTAGGTCCGCTGCACGATCAGGTCGAAGGCGTGGTTCTGCCACCACGGCTGGCCCGGCGTCCAGAAGGCCACGAACCCGAAGATCATCCCCAGGCCCATGAGCGTGAACGCGGTCGGGAAGCCCATCATGATAGCCACCACGATGAGCCCCAACATGGCCAGGCCCAGCGCGGGATCGCTCATCGCCCGCCCGGCTCCTGCTCGCGCACGGCCCGCTGGCGGGCCGCCTCGTCGATCGCGTGCGCCCCCTCCATCGCCGCCCGGCGCGACTCCTCGTCCACGTACGCGCTGTGGGCGAGCTGGGTCTCCACCACGTCGATCTCCTCGACGTCCTCCAGTCGCGCCGGCCAGGCCCCGGTCCGCAGGCACAGCACGCAGCGGGCCATCTCGGCCAGCCCCTGCAGCATGACCAGGACGCCAGCCACCGGGATGACGGTCTTGAAGTGGTAGACCGGCGGCCCCTCAGCGGTGACCGTCGAGTGCTCGCCGATGCGCCAGGAGTCGGCGGCATAATCCGCCCCCGCGTAGATCAGCCCCAGGATGCCGGGGACGAAGAACAGCACGTAGAGCGCCAGGTCGAGAGCGGCCTGGATCCGCGGGCGCAGCGACACGTAGACGAAGTCGGCCCGGACGTGGCCGCCGAGGGCCAGCGTGTACGCGCCGCACATCATGAACAGCGTCCCGTACAGCATGTTGTTGAAGTCGAAGATCCAGGCGGTGGGCGCGTTCAGGATGTAGCGCTTGAAGACCTCGACGGAGACCACGAAGGTCAGGGCCACGATCAGCCAGGCGAAGGCCCGGCCCGACCAGTAGCTCACCAGGTCGATGGCGTGGATCAGGCGACGCATCGGGCGCGGCGGGCGGCCGGCCGCCGGCGGGGGCGGCCGGCCGTCCGGGGCAGAGTCACCGTCGGCCTAGGACTTCGGGGCGGGCTTGGCCGGCCGGCCGAAGTAGTGGTCGTAGGCCATGCGCCGGCTCACGTTGGTGTCGAGGTCCCACTTCACGGCCCGGGCGGCGAAGGCCTTCTGGGACTCGGCGACCTCCTTGAACAGCGGGTTGTCGGCCGACTTCTTGGCCGCCACCTCGTCGTAGATCTCGAGCTGCCGCCGCAGGATGGAGGCGGGTGTGATGTAGAACCGGACCTTGTCCTTGGTCTGCAGCTCCAGGTAGTCCTTCGAGTAGCGGTCGATCGCCTTCCAGGACATGTCGGCCGAGGCCGCCTCCACCGCGTTCTCGATGATCGCCTTCAGCTTGTCGGGCAGCGCGTCGAACTTGGTCTTGTTGAACATGATCTCGAGCTGTTCGGCGTTCTGGTGGTAGCTCTGCAGCATGCAGACCTTGGCCACGTCCGGGAAACCCAGCACCCGGTCGGAGGTGGCGTTGTTGAACTCGGCGGCGTCGATGAGACCGCGGTCCAGGGCCGGCACGATCTCGCCGCCCGGCAGCGCGTTGACGGCGGCGCCGAGGCCGGTGAACAGGTCGATCGAGATGCCGACGGTGCGGAACTTGAGCCCCTTGAAGTCGTCGGGCTTGGTGATGGGCTTGTTCTTGAACCAGCCGAGCGGCTGGGTCGGCATGGGACCGTAGAGGAACGACACCACGTTGGCGTTGATGGACCGGTAGATCTTCTCGAGCAGCTGCTTGCCGCCCCCGTACTTGTGCCAGGACAGCAGCATGTTGGCGTCCATGCCGTAGGCCGGGCCCGAGCCCCAGAGCGCCAGCGCCGTCTGCTTGCCGTAGTGGTAGACGAGCACGCCGTGGCCGCCGTCCAGCGTGCCCTTGGAGACGGCGTCGAGCAGGCCGAAGGCCGGCACCACGGCGCCGGCCGGCAGCACCTCGATCCGCAACTCGCCGCCGGTCATGTCGTTGACCTTCTTGGCGAAGTCGAGCGCGTACTCGTGGAAGATGTCCTTCTGCGGCCACGTGCTCTGGAACCGCATGCTGATCGTGGTCTGCCCGATGGCCGCCGGCGCCGGCATGGTCGCGGCAGCGGCGCTGGCCAGGGCGGCCCCGCGCAGGAAGCTCCGACGAGACGCCGACTGACGTGTCGTGCTGGTCACCTCCATAGCCCCTCCCCGTCTCGTGTGTGGCTGGTGGTTCCCGATGCGTGGTCCGACCGGCCGCCACCGTACGCGGCGCTGGGCGGAATTGTCAAGGTCGCCGCCCGAGCCCTTCGCCCGGCGCCGGCAGGGTCAGCGACAGCCGCTCCGCCCCGCGCCGCACGGTCAGACGCAGCGGCCGGTCGAGCGGCACGTCGGCCAGGG
>DATLZL010000177.1:0-11431 GCA_035574035.1 Binatia bacterium
CGAGCAGGCGGCCCAGCGTGAGCGCGGCGCGGAGCGAGCCGATCAGCGAGGGCATGGGGGACGGCGGGGTCGGGGAGCGGACCGGGCGGGCGCGGCGGCGGGCCTCAGCCCGCCGCCGTCCGGGCTTCCTGCTCCACCAGCCGCTGGCAGTCGATGCAGTAGCGGGCGAACGGCAGTGCGTCCAGCCGCTTGTCGGCGATGGGCTCGTGGCACCGCTCGCAGGTGCCGTAGGAGCCGTCCTCGATCTTGGCCAGCGCGGTCACCACCTCGCGCAGCAGACGGCGGTCGCCGTTGCCGAGCTCGAAGAAGAACTCGCGCGTGTACGCGGTGTTGGCCTGGTCGCCCAAATCCTTGATGGAGTCGTCTTCCTGGTCCTTGCCGTAGAGCGCGGTGCGACCGACTTCCTGCAGCAGTTGGTGCTGTTTCTCGAGCAGGCGCTTCTTGAAGTACGCCAGCCGCTCCTTCTTCATCACGTCCTCCATCCGAACGGCGTCTGGCTACGCTAACATCATCCTTCGGGGCACGCAATCCCCGTCGGGCCGGCGACGCCGGTCCGCGCGCCGTTCCGTCGCTTCGGAGCCGGATCGATCCGGCGGCGCTCGTCAGCGCTCCAGCGCCAGCGCCGGGGCGTCGCCCCACAGGCGCTCCAGTGCGTAGTACGACCGCGTCTCCTCCAGGAACACGTGCATCAGGACGTCACCGTAGTCGAGCAGGACCCATCCGCTCTCGGCCACCCCCTCGGCGTGTCGGGGCCGCACGCCCTGCTCCTTGAGCGCGTCCCGGATGGCCTCGGTGATCGTCTGCACGTGGGTGGTCGACTTGCCGCTGCAGACCAGAAAGAAGTCGGCGACGCTCGACACCCGGTGCACGTCGAGGACGATCAGGTCGGCCGCCTTCTTGGCCAGGGCCGCCCGGGCGGCGGCCCGCACCTTGCGCTCGGCGCTGGCGACGGCGGTCACGCGTCCTGGTAGAGGTGGCGCTCGCGCAGGTAGGTCACCAGGACGTCGGGCAGCCGGTAGGCGAGCGACCGGCCCTCCCGGGCGCGGCGCCGGAGGTCCGACGACGAGATGGGCAGCGACGTCGCGTGCACGATCAGCACGGTCCGGTCGGGCACCGGACGGCCGGGCTCGACGTGGGCGAACCCGGGGACGCCGACGGCGCGCGCGACCTTCTGGGCGGCGGCGCTCCCCGGGTCGAACGGGCTCCCGGTCCGCGGCACTACGACCAGCCGCGCCAGCGCCGCGATCCGGGCCGGCTCCCGCCACGAGAGCAGGTCGAGGAAGGTCTCCGACCCGAGCAGCAGGAAGAGCGTGTCGCCGGCGGCGGCCAGCGTCTCCAGCGTGTCGACGGTGTAGGAGGGCCCGGGTCGGCGCAGCTCGAGGTCGCTCACCGCGAAGCCGGGATGGCCGGCCACCGCCAGCTCGACCATGCGGTGGCGGTCGGCGGCCGGCGCCAGCGAGCCGGGCGGCTTGTGCGGCGGCTGGGCGGCCGGCACGAACAGGACCCGGTCGAGCCCGAGCTGCTCCAGGACCTCGTCGGCCAGCAGCAGGTGCCCGTAGTGGATGGGGTTGAACGAGCCGCCGAAGACCGCGACGCGCGCCACGCTACTCGCGGACCTGCCCGTCGCCGGTGACCACGTACTTGGTGGTGGTCAGCTCCTGCGCGCCCACCGGGCCCCGCGCGTGCACGCGGGAAGTCGAGACACCCATCTCGGCCCCCATCCCGAACTGGCCGCCGTCGACCAGGCGGGTGGAGGCGTTGACCAGGACGGCGGCGGCGTCCACCTCGCGGGTGAAGCGCCGCGCACTGGCCAGGTCGTTGGTCAGGATCGCCTCGGCCAGCCCCGAGCCGTGGCGCTGGATGTGGGCGATCGCCTCGTCGAGGCCGTCCACCACCCGGACGGCCAGGACGAGGTCCAGGTACTCCTCGTCCCAGTCCCGGTCGCTGGCCGGCCGCGCGCCGGGCAGCAGCGCCAGCGTGCGCGGGCAGCCGCGGATCTCGACGCCGGCCTCGAGGAGGCGGGCGCCGGCCGCCGGCAGGAAGCGCGGCGCGATGTCGCGGTGGACCAGCAGCGTCTCCACGGCGTTGCAGACGCCCGGCCGCTGCACCTTGGCGTTCATCACGATCGCCACCGCCTGGGCGAGGTCGGCGTCGGCGTCGACGTAGATGTGGACGAGACCGCGGTCGTGCTTGAGGACCGGCACCCGGGCGTGCTCGGCCACCCAGCGCACGAACTCCTCGCCGCCCCGCGGGATGACGAGGTCCACCAGGCCGGCTTGCTCGATGAGCACGCCGACGGCGGCGCGGTCGGGGGTGTCGATGAACTGGATGGCGTCGGCCGGCGCACCCGCCTTGTCCAGGGCCTGGGCCAGGACGGCGGCGATCACCGTGTTCGAGCCGAGCGCCTCGCTGCCGCCGCGGAGCACGACCGCGTTGCCCGACTTGACACAGAGCCCGGCCGCGTCGGCCGTCACGTTGGGTCGCGACTCGTAGATGAAGCCGATGACCCCGAGCGGCACCCGGACCCGACTGATCTCGAGGCCGCTGGGCCGGCGCCAGGTCTCGACGACCGCACCGACCGGGTCGGGCAGCGCGGCGATCTGCCGGAGACCCGCCGCCATCTCCTGGACGCGGGGCTCGGTCAGCGTCAGCCGGTCGAGGAACGCCCGGGCGGCGCCGCCGGCCCGTGCCCGTTCGACGTCGGCCCGGTTGGCCTCCAGGAGCGCGCCCGTGCGCTCCTCGAGCGCCCGGGCCATGGCCAGCAGCGCATCGTTGCGCACACGGCTCGGCGTCAGGGCCAGGGTCCGTGCCGCCGCGCGGGCCGCCCGCACCTTGCTCTCGACCAACTGCCTCGGATCCATGGTCCCTGCTCCCATCCTATCAGTCACAGGATCACCAGGTTGTCGCGGTGGATGACCTCGTCGAAGCTCCGGTAGCCCAGCCGCTCCTCGATCTCCCGCGTCTTCGCCCCCTGGATCTTCCGGCACTCGGCGGCGTCGAAGTTGACGAGCCCGCGCGCGAACTCACGGCCGTCGTCCTCGGTCAGCACGGCCACGATGTCGCCGGCCGCGAAGTCGCCCTCGACGGCCACCAGCCCCGAGGGCAGCAGGCTCCGCCCCTGCCGCGCCAGCGCCTGGTACGCCCCGGCGTCGACGATCAACCGGCCCTGCGGCGGCACCGCGAAGGCGATCCAGCGCTTGCGGGCCGTCAGCCGGTCCGCCCGCGGGGCGAAGTACGTTCCGACCGGCTCGCCGGCCAGCAGGCGCGGCAGCGTGCCCGGCTGCCGCCCGCTGGCGATGACCATCGGGATGCCGGCGGCGGCCGCCTTCTGGCCGGCCGCCAGCTTGGTGGCCATGCCGCCGACGGAGACCAGGCCCGGGCGGTCCCACACCAGGCGCGTGATCTCGTCGGTCACGGCGTCCACGGTGTCGATCTTCCGGGCGCCGGCGTCCAGGCGGGGGTCGCTCGTGTAGAGGCCGTCCACGTCGGTCAGCAGGACCAGCAGGTCGGCGTCGATCAGCGAGGCTACCAGCGCGCTCAGGGTGTCGTTGTCGCCGACCTTGATCTCCTCCACCGCCACCGTGTCGTTCTCGTTCACGATGGGCAGCACCCCGAAGCGCAGGAGGGTGGTCAGCGTGTTCCGGGCGTTGAGGTAGCGGGCCCGGTGGGCGATGTCCTCGGCGGTGAGCAGCACCTGGCCCACCGGGACCCGGTGGCGCTTGAAGGCGGCCTCGTAGTGCCACATCAGCGCCGACTGGCCGACCGCCGCCGCCGCTTGCTTCTCGGGGATGGACTGGGGTCGCTGGCCCAGGGCCAGCCGGGCCATGCCGGTCACAATGGCGCCGGAGGAGACCAGGACGACGTCCCGCCCCTGGCGCAGGGCGGCGATATCGTCGGCGAGGGCGTCGATGCGGGCCTGGTCGGCGCCGGTCGAGGGCGTGGTGATGAGCCCGCTGCCCACCTTGACCACCAGGCGCCGGCAGCCGGCCAGGGCGGGGCGCGACACGGCGGCCGGCCGAGGGTCCGTGGCCCGTGTCGTCAGCTCGCCGCCCTCGCCCACTCGGCTCCCCCGAGCGCCGCGCTCACCACCCGGACCAGCTCGGCCAGGCCGGCGCCGGTCGCCGCCGAGATCGGGACGACGCGCACGCCGTGGGCGGCGCCGTACCGTTCCACGGCCTGGCGCCGGGCGGCGGTCTCGGGAAGGTCGATCTTGTTCGGCACGATGATCTGCGGCCGGACGGCCAGGGCCTCCGAGTAGCGCCGCAGTTCCTCGTTGATCACGCGCAGGTCCTCGAGGGGGTCGCGCCCGGTCTGGGCGTCGAGGTCCAGCACGTGGAGCAGCAGGCGCGTGCGCTCGGTGTGGCGGAGGAACTGGTGGCCGAGCCCCTTGCCCTCCGCCGCTCCGGGAATGAGCCCGGGCAGGTCGGCGATCACGAACGAGCGCTCCTCGTCCACCCGCACGATTCCCAGCGTCGGCGCGAGCGTCGTGAACGGGTAGTCGGCGATCTTCGGGCGGGCTGCGCTGAGCCGGGAGACCAGCGTGGACTTGCCGGCGTTCGGGAAGCCGATCACCCCGACGTCGGCCAGCAGCTTCAGCTCCAGCCGGAGCCAGCGGCCCTGGCCGGGCCGGCCCAGGTCGGCCTGCCGCGGGGCCCGGTTCGTCGGCGAGGCGAACCGGGCGTTGCCCCGGCCGCCGCGGGCGCCCGGCTGGACCAGCACGCGCTGGCCGGGGACGGCGAGGTCGGCCAGCCGCTGTCCGGTCTCGCGGTCGGTGACGACGGTGCCGACCGGGACGCGCAGGACGAGATCCCGGCCCCGGGCGCCGTGGCGGTTCGATCCCTGTCCGTGCTGCCCGCGCTCGGCCTCGTAGTGCCGCCGGTAGTGGTAGTCGAGCAGGGTGGTCAGGGCAGGATCGGCCTCGAGGAAGACGCTGCCCCCGTCGCCGCCGTCGCCGCCGTCGGGGCCGCCGTAGGGCACGTACTTCTCGCGGCGGAAGCTGACACACCCGGCGCCCCCGTCCCCACCCTTGACGAAGATCTCGATCTCGTCGACGAACACGGCGTGGGGGACCGGGCCGGGACGCGCCCGTCAGGACGCGGAAGCGACGACGCTGATGTAGCGCGAGTCGCCGCGCCGCTCGAACTGCACGACGCCGGCCACCTTCGCGTACAGGGTGTCGTCCGAGCCGCGTCCCACGTTGAGCCCGGGCTTGAAGCGCGTGCCGCGCTGCCGCACCAGGATGGAGCCGCCGGTCACGTACTGGCCGGCGAAGCGCTTCACGCCCAGCATCTGGGGGTTGGAATCCCGCCCGTTCCGGGAGCTGCCGACGCCCTTCTTGTGAGCCATCTCGGTTTCCTGGACCTAGACCTCGATCGTGGTGATGCGCACGCGGGTCAGCGCCTGCCGGTGGCCCCGGTGGCGCCGGTAGTTCTTCCGCCGCTTGAACTTGACGACCTCCACCTTGCGGCCACGGCCCTGGGCCACCACCTCGCCGGCCACGCGGGCGTTCCGCAGGCGGTCGGGAGCGGCGATGACCTCGCCGTCCCGCGCCACCAGGAGCACCGGCGAGAACTGCACCGCCGCCCCCGGCTCGCCGGGCAACCGCTCGACGGCGATGACCTGTCCCGGCGTCACCCGGTACTGCTTGCCTCCCGTCGCAATGACCGCTTCCATCATCGTCCTTCCAGCCTCGCTCGGGGTCCTCGCGGCAAGCGCTTATCAGACCACAGCGCTCGGCGGCCCGTCAACCCGCGCCCGCCGGTGCTGGAGGTCTGATCGGCCACACCCGCACCGGCCGGAGGCTGCCGCGCCGAGCGCTCAGGCGGCCAGGTACTCGGCCAGACGCCGGCGCAGGAACAGGCGCGAGCGGTGCACCCGCGACTTGACCGCCGGCAGGCTGATGCCCAGGGTCTCGGCGATGTCGGGGTTGGACATGCCCTCGACGTCGTGGAGCACCAGCGCGGTCCGGTAGTCGGGCGGCAAGTCGGCGATGGCCTGCTCCAGCACCCGGCGCAGCTCGTTGTTGAGCGCGACTTCGTCCACGCGCGTCGACCAGTCGTCCATGGGCTCGAAGTGGCCGCCGCCGCCGTCCAGCGCCGGCAGGACTTCCTCGAGGGCGACCTCGCGGGCGCGGCTGCGCCGGGACCGCAGCTTCATGTAGCCGGCGTTGGCGGTGATCCGGTACAGCCAGGAGCCGAACGCCGAGTCCCCCTTGAAGCCGCCGATCTTGCGCGCCGCCGACCAGAGCGCGTCCTGGGTGACCTCCTGGGCATCCTCGTGGGAGCCGGTGATGCGGAACGCCAGCCGGTAGACGCGGTCGGCGTAGCGCTCGACCAGCTGTTCCATGGCGCCCGGGTCTTCCCGGCGCAGCGCCTCGACGAGGTCGGCGTCGCTGTCCACGCGCGCAGGACCCGGGCGGCTCACGACGTCCGCTCGTAGAGCGCGAGGTAGCGCTTCAGCTCGGCCACACAGGTGTCGAGCAGCGTGACGTCCTTGCTGACCTTGCCCAGCAGGATGGCCCCTTCCAGGGCGGCGACGACGAAGTCCGCCACCGCGTCGGCCCGGCACTCGGCGGTGACGTCTCCCCGGCGCCGCGCCTCGTCCAGCGCCCGGGTGAGCCGCTCGCGCCAGGCGGCGAAGATCCCGGCCAGCCGGGCGCGGAACCCTTCGTGGACGTCGGAGAGCTCGGAAGCGAGGTTGCCGAGCGGGCAGCCGCCGACGCAGCCGGCCTCGCGCTGCGAGTCGAGCACGCGGTCGAGGAAGCAGCGGATCTGGCCGAGGGGCGGTCCGTCCGGGTCGGCGAAGCAGGGCTCGAGCGTGCGGGCCAGGAACGAGCCGACGATCTCGTCGAGGATCGCGTAGCCGAGGTCCTCCTTGCTCCGGAAGTGGTGATAGAAGGAGCCCTTGCCGACCCCGCTCTCCCGCAGGACGTCGTCCAGGGAGGTGGCGTTGTAGCCCTGGATCTGCATCAGGCGCTTGGCGGCCGCGATGATCGCCTCGCGGGTCTGACGCCCCTCTCTTGGCTTCGGGCTCGTCGTCGCGCCTGCCATCTGTACCGACCGGTCGGTACACACCTTAGGCCCGTTGGGGCGCCGCGTCAAGCGATCGCTCGGGACTTTACCGCCTCCGACCGGGTCGCCGCGTGGCGCCCATGCGTCCTCAGATCCGCAGCCCCTCCGGGGCCTAGAACAGCGGCCCGGCCACCCGGAGCGCCGCCATGACGACGGGCTTGGGATAGAGGCCCAGCGCGACCACCCCGACGGCGCAGATCGCCACCGCGAGCGCGAGCGTGGGCTCGAGAGCCAGGCGCCCGGCCCGCGCCGGCGGCTCGATGTACATCCGCCGGGCCACCACGAGGTAGTAGAACAGCGCGACCACGGTCAGGATCGCGCCCACGAACACCAGCCAGTAGAGCCCGGCGGTCGCCGCCGCCCAGAAGACGTAGAGCTTCGCCCAGAAGCCGGCGACGAAGGGAATGCCGCCCAGCGAGAGCAGGAAGAGCAGCATCGCCAGCGCCAGCAGCGGCGAGCGCTGGGCCAGCCCCCGCAGACCGGCCAGGTGCTCGGTGCCCTCGGCCCGCGCCACCGCCTCCACCACGAGGAAGGCGCCCATGTTCCCGAACACGTAGGCGACCAGGTAGAAGAGCACCATGGCGGTCCCGGAGGCCGACAGCGCCGCCATGCCCATGAGCATGTAGCCGATGTGCGCGATGCCCGAGTAGGCGAGCAGACGCTTGGCGTTCTGCTGGGGGATGGCCATCAGGTTGCCGGCCACGATGGTGACGGCGGCCAGCGCCGCCGCCATGGGTACCCAGAACGCCAGGCTGCCGCCCAGGCCCTCGAAGTAGACGCGGAACAGCGCCACGAACCCGGCGGCCTTGGGCGCCACCGAGAGCCAGGCCACGAAGGGCGTGGGCCCGGCCTCGTAGGCGTCGGGGACCCACATGTGGAACGGCACGGCGGCGATCTTGAAGCCGAACCCGGCGAAGGCCGCCATCAGCCCGAGGATCAGCAGCGGGTCCGCGGTCGTCGTCGCCCGGGCCACCGCGCCGAGGTCGGTGCTGCGCGCGGCCCCGTAGACGAAGGAGAGGCCGTAGGCCATGACGGCCGAGGAGACACTGCCGACCAGGAAGAACTTGAGCGAGGCCTCGACCGCCTCCCCCTCGCGCTTGGCGAAGCCGGTGAGGACGTAGAGCGGGATCGACATGAGCTCGAAGGCGACGAAGAGCAGGATCAGGTCGCGGGCCGACGCCAGGGCCAGCATGCCGAGCAGCGAGGTGAGCAGCAGGAGGTGGTACTCCCCCGCCCGCCGCCGGTAGGCGGTGGTGGAGGCGGCCAGGCCGCCGAGCACGCCGATGAACGCGGCGGCCAGGAACAGCCGCTTGGCGAAGAGCGCGAGCCCGTCCTGGACGAAGGCGCCGCCCAGGCGGGGCCCCGTCTCGGGCACGGCCAGCGCCGCGACGGTGAGGATCAGGAGGCCGGCGGCGGCGAGCCACCCCAGCCAGCGACGGTCGTCGCCCCGGGCCAGCATCGTCGCGACGAACAGGGCCAGGATGAGTGCGGCCAGGCCCAGCTCGAGGGCGAAGGCAATCACGGGGCCAGGATCCTCGCCAGCAGCGGCACGGTCGCCGTGTCGACGGGCGCGAGCGCCAGCCCCGGAGCCACGCCGAACAGAACGATGACGGCGACCAGCACCACCAGGGCCACCCACTCCGGGCCGCGGGCGTCCTCCAGGTCCGAGAAGTGCGGGGAGGGCGGGCCCCAGAAGATCTGCTTGGTGACCCGCAGGACGTAGACCGCGGTCAGGAACGTCCCGGCGACGGCCGGAAAGAGCCACCACCGGTGGTCCGAGCGCCAGGCGCCCATGAACGTCAGGAGCTCGGCCACGAACCCGGCGGTCGCCGGCAGGCCGAGGGAGGACAGGCCGCCCACGGTGAAGGCGGTGGCGATGCCGGGCATCGCATGCCCGAAGCCGCCCATCCGGCCGATCTCGCGCGAGTGGGCCTTCTCGTACACCAGCCCCACCAGGGCGAAGAACAGCCCGGTCATGATGCCGTGCGCGAACATCTGGAACACCGAGCCGTTGAGCCCGGCCTCGGTGAGCGTGGCCGCGCCCAGCATGACGATCCCCATGTGGGAGACCGACGAGTAGGCGATGACGTACTTGAGGTCGGTCTGGGCCATGGCCGAGAGCGCGCCCCAGACGATGTTGATGCAGGCGATGGTGCCCACCAGCCAGACGAGCTCCGCCGCTCCCTCGGGGAGCAGCCCCATGCCCAGCCGCACGACGCCGTAGGCGCCCAGCTTCATCAGCACGCCCGCGTGCAGCATGGAGACGGCGGTGGGGGCCGAGGCGTGCCCGTCCGGCGACCACGTGTGGAGCGGCCAGATGCCGGCCAGGATCCCGAAGCCCACGTAGAAGGCCAGGAACACCCAGCGCTGCACGCCGGGCTGGAACGTCACCGCCTCGAGGTCGAGGAAGGAGAAGCTGGAGGCGCCGCCGGCCACCCAGAGCGCCAGGATCCCCACCAGGATGAAGGCCGACCCGAACAGCAGGTACAGGGTCAGCTTCATCGCCGCGTACTCCTTGCTGCCCACGCCGGTCTCCCGGTACGCCCAGGCGAACGGCCCCCGCGGCCGCACCGCGCCGCTCGACCCCCAGATGCCGATGAGGAGGTACATCGGCAGCACCGCCAGCTCGTAGAAGAGGAAGAAGACGAAGAGGTCGAGCGAGACGAACACGCCGAACACGCCGGTGACCAGGGCCAGCAGCAGCGCGTAGAACTCCTGGCTGCGCACCGGGATGGTCCAGGACGCGAAGACCCCGGTGAAGATGATGATCGCCGTGAGGAGGACCATCAGCAGGCTGATGCCGTCCACGGCGAGCTCGTAGCTGATGCCGAGCGGCGGCACCAGCGGCACCTTCTCGTAGAACTGGAAGCCTGCCGCCTGGCGGTCGTAGGCGACGTAGATCCACAGCGACAGCACGGCCGACACTCCGGTGCTGATCGCGGCGATCAGGCGGACGGCCAGCGGCGAGTGCCGGGCGGTGAACATGATCAGGACCGCCCCGATGAAGGGGGCCCAGGTGATCACGGACAGAACGGGGACGCTCACCGGCGCCACCACTGGGCGACGACGAAGAGCAGGAGGACGCCGAAGGCCACCCCGTAGACGTAGTCCTGGGCCACGCCGCTCTGGATTCGCCGGAGCGCGTCGCCCGCCCGCAGCGTCCAGGCGCTGACCACGTTCACCACGCCGTCGACCACGTAGCGGTCGAGCCAGCCCACCAGGCGGCTGCCGCCCAGGAGGACGCCGCGATAGAGCCCGGCATAGAGGGTGTCGAGGAAGTACCGCCGGCGGGCGAGCCGGTCCACCGGCGCCAGGCCCGCCGCCACCGCCGCGGGGGAGAGCACCCGGCCCTGGTACATCGCCCACGCCAGCCCGAGCCCGGCCGCCGCCAGCCCGAGCGACAGCGGCGCCAGCCAGCCCGGCCCGTGGGCGATCTCCGGCGCCGAGACGACGAACGCGAGGCCGACGCCCACGGTGAGCACGGTCAGAACCCAGAGCGGCCCGGCCATGAGCGGCGGCGCGTCGTGCAGGTGGGCGTGCGGGTCGTGGGGCCGGCCGAAGAAGGCGATGAACACCACCCGGAACATGTAGAAGGCGGTCAGGAGCGCCGTCAGGGCCAGCAGCGCGAACGGCCCGGTGAAGCCGCCGCCCAGCACGCCGGCCAGCACGCTCTCCTTGGAGAAGAAGCCGGCCAGCGGCCACACCCCGGCCAGGGCCAGGGTGCCGACCAGGAACGCCACGCCGGTCTGCGGCAGCGCCCGGAACAGGCCCCCCATGCGGAAAATGTCGTTGGTCCCGACCGCGTGGATCACGGCTCCGGCCGCCAGGAAGAGCAGCGCCTTGAACAGGCCGTGGGTCCCCAGGTGGAAGAAGCCGGCCTCGGCGGCCCCGGCACCGGCGGCGGCCATCATGTACCCGAGCTGGGAGACGGTCGAGTAGGCGAGGACGCGCTTGATGTCGGCCTCGACGCAGGCCATCGAGGCCGCCACCAGCGCGGTCGCCGCCCCGACCCAGGCGATGACGGCCAGGACCTCGGGCACCAGCGTGAACAGCGGCATGGTGCGGGTGACCATGAAGACGCCGGCCGTGACCATGGTGGCGGCGTGGATCAGCGCCGAGACCGGGGTGGGGCCTTCCATCGCGTCGGGCAGCCACACGTGCAGCGGGACCTGGGCCGACTTGCCGACCGCCCCCAGGTAGATCAGGGCCATGGTCAGCGCGAGCCCCTCCGGCGGGACCTGTCCCGTCCGGGCCAGGTCGAACAGCGCGGTGAACTCGAACGTCCCGGTCGCCCCCCAGAGCAGGACGATGCCGATGATGAAGCCGGCGTCGCCGAGCCGGGTGATCCAGAACGCCTTCAC
>DATLZL010000178.1:0-17577 GCA_035574035.1 Binatia bacterium
GCGGGCTGCGGGCGGTGCAGCAGGAGTGGGCCTTGATCTGCCTGAGCCACAATCTGCTGAAGCTCCACGCGGCGACGACCCAGGGCTGAGCTCGGGCGTGCCGGTTCGGGCCCCATGGTAGTCGGCAAGCGGTGTGAAGCCGGCGGCCCGTCGGCCCCGTGGACTCGGGAACCGCTCTGGTCGGGGTCGTTCATTGCGCGTCCCACCCGGCACTGTGTGTTTTCATCGGTTACCGGGACGGGCTCCTAGCCGGACTGGTGTGGCTGGCGTACCTCGCCTGGCCCGGCGACGAGGCCTTCCGGACGGCGCTCCGACCGCTGCGCTGCGGCGGCGCCGCGACCGTGGCCACGTTCGCGACCGCCTCGGTCCTGCCGCTGGTGCTCGGCCTGCTGGGGATCGCGCTCTCCCGGCGCGCCGACCTGATGGCCGCGCTGGCCGGCGTGCTCTTGATCGCCGGTCAGGTCCGACTGAAGAGCGCGCTCATCCGGGAGGCGGGCCAGCTGCGGCCGGTCACCATCGCCCGCCTCACCGTAGGAAGGAGGCCCGCGTGATCTACGGCGCCGGAGTGGACGTCGGCTCGACGCAGACCAAGGCTGTCATCGTGGACCAGCGCCGCCGTGTGGTGGCGCGCGCCCTCATCGACACCGGGGCTAACGTGTCCCGGGCCGCCGAGACCGCGTTCCTCGAAGCCTGCCGGGCCGCCGGCCTCGACCGGGGGGCGGTCGGCTACGTGGTGGGCACCGGCTACGGCCGCTACAAGGTGACGTTTGGCGACGCGCAGGTGACGGAGATCACCTGCCACGCGCGCGGCGCCCACCACGTGTTCCCGAAGACCCGCACCGTCATCGACATGGGCGGCCAGGACACCAAGGCCATCAAGGTCGGTCCCGACGGCGCGGTGCTGGACTTCGCCATGAACGACAAGTGCGCGGCCGGTACCGGTCGGTTCCTGTCCGCCGCCGCCGACGTGACCGGGCTCACCCTGGACGAGATCGGGCCCCGCGCGCTCCGGGCCCGAAACCCGGTCCGCCTCACCTCGGTCTGCACCGTGTTCGTCGAGAGCGACATCATGTCCTACCTCGCCCAGAAGAAGAGCGTCGAGGACATCCTGGGCGGAGTCCACAAGGCCATCGCCACCCGCACCATGGCGCTGGTGCGCCGGGTCGGCGTGGAAGACGAGGTCACCTTCACCGGCGGCGTCTCGCGCAACGTCGGCATGGTGCGGGCGCTGGAGGCCGTGCTGGGCCGGCCGGTGAACGTCAGCGAGGAGGGGCACTTCATGGGCGCCCTGGGGGCGGCGCTGTTCGCCCTGGAGCGCGCGGAGGCGGCGCCGCGCGAGCGCGCGGCCACGGTCGGCGCCGCCGCGCAGGAGGTCGGCCAGCGATGCTGATCGCCGGGATCGACATCGGATCGGGGACGACGAAGGCGGTGCTGGTGGGCGCCGAGGGGCGCGTGCGGGCCCGCAGCCAGGTCCGGACGCGGGCCGACTTCAAGGCGGTGGCGCAGGAGGCCCTCGACCGGGCCCGGAGCGACGCCGGCGGCAAGCCTGTCGCCTACGTCGCCACCACCGGGCTCGGCCGCTACGCCGTGGCCGCCCGGGACATCCAGATCACCGACCTCACCTGCGGGGCGCGGGGCGCCGCGGCCCTGTTTCCGACCACCCGCTTCGTGCTGGACATCGGCGCCCAGTGCTCGCGGGCCATTCGCCTGCGCGAGGGCGGCAAAGTGAAGGAGTTCCACATGAACGAGAAGTGCGCGGCCGGCTCGGGCGGCTTCCTGGAGCGCGCCGCCAAGTACCTGGAGGTCCCGCTGGCCGAGGTCGGCCGCCTGTCCCTGGCCGCCACCAGCCCGCAGCCCATCTCGAGCGTCTGCGCCGTCCTGGCCGAGTCCGAGATCATCAACCACGTCTCCGAGGGCGTCCCGGTCGAGGACATCCTGCGCGGGATCCATAACTCCCTGGCCGACCGGGCGCTGGCCCTGCTCAAGCGCGTCGGCCTCGACGGCGAGGTCACCTTCATCGGCGGGGTGGCCCGCCAGGCCGGCATGGTGGCCGCGCTCCGCGCCAAGCTCGGCGTACCGGTCCACGTGCCCGAGGAGCCCGAGTTCACCACCGCGCTCGGCGCCGCGCTCCTCGGCCTGCAGCGCTTCCGCCGGCTCACGGCCCGACGGTCGGAGGGTGACCCCATGGACCGCACGAGTATCACGATCCGTCCGGTCGAATACGGACCGGCGCCGGCCGCTGAGCGCAATCGGCCTCTGGCCGGCTCGACCCGGGCGCGGCCCGGAGCGTACGATGCGGCGGAGGACGCAAGGACGTGATCGTCGGCGTGCCCAGGGAGGTCAAGCCCGGCGAGCAGCGCGTGGCCCTCACGCCGGCCGGCGCCCGGGCGCTGGTCGAGCGGGGCCACACCGTGCTGGTCGAGTCGGGCGCCGGGGCCGGTAGCGGCATCCGGGACGAGGAGTTCGAGCGTGTCGGCGCCCGCCTGGTCGTCCGCGACGCGGTGTGGCTGGACGCCGAACTGGTCCTCAAGGTCAAGGAGCCGGTCGGCGACGAGCCGGGGCGGCTGCGGCCCGGGCAGACGATCTTCGCCTACCTCCACCTGGCGGCCGACGCGGCCCTGATCCGCGCGCTCCAGAAGTCGGACGCGATCGCCATTGCCTACGAGACCGTCCAGCGCGAGGACGGGAGCCTACCGCTGCTGACCCCGATGAGCGAGGTGGCGGGACGGCTGGCCGTGCAGGAGGGCGCCTTCTACCTGGGCCGCGCTCACGGGGGACGGGGTGTGCTGCTGTCCGGGGTTCCCGGCGTGCCGCGCGGCAACGTCGCCATCCTGGGGGCGGGCACGGTTGGCCTCGCCGCCGCCCGGACCGCGGTCGGACTCGGCGCCGACGTCGTCGTGCTGGACATCAATCTGGACCGCCTCCGACACGTGGACGACCTGTTCGGCGGCGCGGCGGTGACGCTCTACTCGACCTCCTACAACGTCGAGCAGGTCACCCGCCGCGCGGACCTGCTGATCGGGGCCGTGCTGGTGCCGGGGGCGCGGGCGCCGGTCCTGGTGAGTGAGGCCATGGTCACGGCCATGAAGGACGGGGCGGTCATCGTGGACGTGGCGGTCGACCAGGGCGGGTGCGTGGCCACCATCCGGCCGACCACGCTCGCCGACCCGGTCTACCGGCTCCACGGGGTGATTCACTACGGCGTCACCAACATGCCGGCCCTGGTCCCCCGGACGTCGACCTTCGCCCTCACGAACGCCACGCTGCCGTGGGTGCTCGCCCTGGCCGACAAGGGGCCGGCCCGGGCGGTCGCCGAGGACCGGGCGCTCGCGCGGGGCGTGAACATCTGGCGCGGCCGCATCGTCCACCCCGGCGTGGCCGAGGCGGTCGGCGAGACGGCGGCAGCCCTGACCCCCGACCGGCCGGTCTGACGGCGATCGGGCGGGCAGCCCTCCGCGTTCAGCCGCCCGCCGGCCGGGGCTTGACGTCCACCTTCACGTCGATCCCCGACCGGACGCTCTGCGTCACGACGCAGAAGTCTTCGAAGAGCTCCAGGCACCGCGCCATGCGGTCATGGTCCGCGGGTGCGACCTCGGGCCGGATCGTCACCGCGATCCGTCCCACCCGGAGCCGGCCCTGCTCGTTCCGCACGAGGCGGCCGTGGACGTCGGCGCGCAGACCACGGACCTCGACCCGTGCCTTTCGGAGGCAGTGGAGGGCGCTGGCGGCCAGGCAATTCCCGACCGCAGCCGCCAGCACGCGCGCGGCGCTCGGCCCTCGGCCGTCGCCCAGCGGCGGCGGTTCGTCCATCACCAGAGGGGCCACACCCGCCTGGTGGAAGTCGGCGACGAACTCGTACCCCTGTGCCAGCTCGAGCGTCAAGCTGAACTCGCCGGTCTCCACCGGCCCCCTCCGCCGGGTCCGCAGCGCCTACGCGGCGGACACCTGCGTGGCCTTCTCCGCGTCCGCCGGTATCTCGACCGGGGCTCCGGTGTCCCGCACCAGCAGCAGCGGCCGGCGAGTCCCCCGCAGCACCGCCTCGGCCACCGAGCCGAGCACCAGCCGCCCGAGCCCACTCCGGCCGTGCGTGGTCATCACGATCATGTCCGCTCCGGCGGCGTCGGCGGCTCCGACGATCGAGGCGGCGGGGGTACCGTACCAGACCGAGGTCTTCACGGTGCCGCCGAACCCGCCGATCCGGCCGGCGACCTCGCGCAGGTACTGCTCGGCGGACCGCACGATGTCACGCTGGGCTCCCACGTCGTCCACGCCGGGCAGACGCGGGTCGACGGCTCGGACCAGGACCAGCGTCGCGCCCGGCCGACCGGCCAGAAGATCGACGGCGACGGGAACGGCCGCCTCCGCCAGTTTGGAGCCGTCGAGCGGAACGAGGATCGTGGCGAGCTTCATCGTGCTTCTCCTTCCCGTTCTTCGGGCCTGTCCGTGCAGCTTGGCCGTCGCTCCTCTTCGCAGCAAGGCGCCTGCCAGGCGACGCCGCACCGACATTCCAGTGACTTGGCGACCGCACCCCGGGGGCCGATCGGGACAACCGCGCCCCGGTGGGGCGCCCGCTCCACACCGCGATCCGCACCTCGCGCTAGACGGGCCCCCGGCACGTCCTTGCCGGCGGAGCCGCCGTGGACCCCGGGGAACTTCAGATGGACGCCTGGACGGCCGGCCGCGCGTCCCGGGCGGCATCGAGCGGAGCCGCCGGGTCTCGAACGAGCAGGGTGGGCACGCGCGTGCCCCGCAGGACCGACTCAGCGACCGAGCCCAGCGCCACGCGACCGAGGCCGCTCCCGCCGTGCGCGCTCATCACGATCAGGTCGGGATGCTCGGCCTCGGCGGCCTCCACGATGCACTTCGCCGGCGGCCCGTACCACACCACCTTCTTCACGAAACCCGTGAACTCGGTGAGGCGGCCGGCCACGGTGCCGAGGTACTCCAGGGCGACGCGCGCCAGGGCGTGCTGGGCGCACGCCTCGTCGGGGCCCGGCAACGGGGAGTCCACGACGCGCAGGAGCAGGAGTGCCGCGTTGCGTCGGCCGGCCAGGAGGTCGACCGCCACCGGCAGCGCCGCCTCGGCGAGGGCCGAGCCGTCGAGCGGTACCAGGATCGTCGAGACGGGCATGATGCCTCTCCCTTCCCGCCTTGTCAGGCCGCGAGCCCGCCGAAGAGGCGCCGCCCGGCGCCGCAGTCAGAGAAGGCGATGCCGGTTCGCATGGGCCACGGCCTCCAGGCGGCTGTGCACGCCGAGCTTCGTGAGGATGTGCTGGATGTGGTTGCGGACCGTGGCGCGGCTCACGTGGAGCCGGTCGGCCATGGCCCGGGTGTTGAGCCCGGCGGCCATCAGCCGGAGCACCTCCACCTCGCGCCGCGTGAGCACCTCGGCAGCGTCGCCGCCGGGCCGGCCGAGCAGACGCTCGTGAACGAGGGTGAGCAACTCCTTCGCCGCCGTCACGTCGCGGAAGAGGTAGACGGTCATGGGCCGGCTGTGGTCCGCGGGAACGGCGAGGACGCTGACGTTGATCCAGACGGGCCGGCCGGCCTTGTGACGCGTCCGCATGTCGAAGCTCTGGACGCTCTCGCCGAGTCCCAGCAGCGTGCGGACCTGGCAGCCCTGGTAGCAGAGCAGGTTGTCGTGCTCGTCGCGCCCGGCGAAGACCTCCGAGCATGGCCGTCCGAGGACCTCGCGAGCACTGTACCCGAGCGTCCGCTCGGCGGACCGGTTCCAGAAGACGATCCGGCCCTCCGGGTTCACCACCATGACGGCGTCACCCGCGCGCTCCAGCACCTGGTCGAGCGCGATGCCCGCCAGCCTCATCGCGTGACCTCCGCCACCGCTCCGTCGCCGGGCCGCCGCTGACCGCGTGCAACGGAGGGACCAGGATGCCCTCCCGAGTATCCCGTGTCGGGGGACCGAGGCTCCAGGCGGGCGACCCGGAACCGTGGGGCGCCCGTGCCACACCCCTGCGGCGCTGCCGCCACGCGGAAGCCTCCGCCCAGGCTCGACGTGCTCAGTCCCAGTGCCAGGCGCCGTCGCGGAACTCGAGGAGCGGCGCCTCACCGGGTCGGCAACCGGCCAGGCGATCGGCCAGCCAGGCGCTCCCCTCGCGCACGACGGCCGTGGTCACCGCCCACACCTCCGACCAGGCTCCCAGTGCGCCCTTGTTCAGGGCCCAGATGGCCGGCCGGTGGGGCGCGAGCGCGTCAGTGGGGCCCGGCCGCCCCACCGGCCCTCGGCAGTGTCGGGTGCTGCCGGTTCGGTGCGCCGCGGACTTCGGCCCGACCGGGCCCCGGTCCCGCGGTTGCACTCCGGTCGCGCCGACCCTGGACGCGGGCCGCGCAAAGCGAGTGGAGGAGAGACGGAATGGACGAGAACGATCACCCTCGGGGCGCGCTGCTGTTCATGCTGGTGTACCTGCTGCTCCTGGCGCTGCTCTGGACCAACGTCTATCTCCGGCTCTGGCGGAGCTGAGGCCGTGCGCCGGGGCACGACCGTCTACCTCTACGAGCTGGCCTGGATACTGCCGAGCATCGCGATCCCGGTGGGCATGCTGGTGGCGCTCGTCGTGACCGCGTTCGGAGCCGGCATCCACCTGCCGGGCCGGGCGGGCCGCCTGGACCCGACGAAGGTCGCCCAGACGCCCCCGTTCGACCAGCCGGGCGTGGTGGAGGTCGCACCCGGCCTCTACGAGGTCCGACTCACCGCCCAGGTCTGGTCGTTCGCGCCCGCCGAGATCCGCGTCCCGGCCGGCTCGACGGTGCGCTTCGTCGCCACGAGCCGGGACGTGGTGCACGGCCTGCTCGTGCCCTACCACAACATCAACGTGATGCTCCTGCCCGGCCAGGTCGCCCGCGCGCAGGCGCGCTTCGACACGCCCGGCGAGTATCCCCTGATCTGCCACGAGTACTGCGGGATCGCCCACCACGTGATGGCCGGCCGCATCGTCGTCGAGCCGCGGCGGTCGGCGGAGGCGGCGCCGTGACGCCGGCCGAGCGGCGACTGGCCGCCGCGCACTTGACCGTGGCGCTCGTCGCGCTCTTCGGCGGCGTCGTGACCGGCTTCCTGCAGGCCCTGGAGCACGCTGGCGTGGACCTCTATCCGGCCCTGTCGCCGGTGATCCGCTCCTACTACCACGGGCTCACCCTGCACGGCGTCCTGAACGTGCTCGTTTACACGACCTTCTTCATCGCCGGCTTCCTGCCCTTCATCGCCGCCCGGGCGCTGGGGCGGCCGCTGGCGTCGATCCGGCTGGGCTGGTGGACGTTCGGGGTGATGGCGGCCGGCTTGGTCCTGGCCGCCGTCCCTCTCCTCGGCAACGCCGCCACGGTGATGTTCACGTTCTACCCGCCGATGAAGGCCCACTGGGCCTTCTACGTGGGCCTCACGCTCGTCGTCGTCGGGACCTGGCTCGTCACGCTGAACCTGGTTCTGGGCTGGCGCGCCTGGCGGCGCGACCATCCCGATCGGCGGACACCCCTGGCCGCGTTCATGGCGCTGGCCACGATGACGATGTGGACGATCGCCTCGCTCGGCCTCGCCGCCGAGATGCTCGTGCTGCTCATCCCCTGGTCGCTGGGGCTCCTGGCCGGCACCGACGCCCTGCTGGCGCGGGTGCTGTTCTGGTTCACCGGCCACCCCATCGTTTACTTCTGGCTGCTGCCCGCCTACCTCTCCTGGTACACGCTGGTCCCCCGCCAGGCGGGGGGCAAGCTGTTCAGCGACCCGCTGGCGCGCACCTCGTTCATCCTGTTTCTCGTGCTGTCCACGCCCCTCGGCTTCCACCACCAGTACGTGGACCCGGGCATCCATCAGGGCTGGAAGCTCCTGCACGCCTTCCTCACCTTCGCCGTGTTCTTCCCGAGCCTGCTCACGTTCTTCAACGTGGTGGCCTCGCTCGAGAGCGGCGCCCGGGCCCGCGGCGGCCGCGGCTGGGTGGCCTGGTTCGCCAAGCTCCCCTGGGGCGACCCGTCACTGGCCGCCCAGGTGCTGGCGATGCTCCTGTTCACGTTCGGGGGCGTGGGCGGGCTCGTCAACGCCTCCTACAACCTGAACCTGGTCGTCCACAACACCGCCTGGATCCCCGGCCACCTCCACCTCACGGTCGGCACCGCCGTCACGCTGACCTTCATGGGGATCACCTACTGGCTGGTCCCCCACCTCTCGGGCCGGGCACTGTGGAGCCGGCGGATGGCGCTCGCCCAGGCCTGGCTCTGGTTCGTCGGCATGGTCGTCTTCTCGAACGCCCTCCACCGCCTCGGCCTCATGGGCATGCCGCGGCGGACCATGGTTGGAGCCGCCGCCTACGCCATGCCGGCGTGGAAGGCCGTGCTGCCGCTGGTCGGGATCGGCGGGACCGTCCTCTTCGCGAGCGCGCTGCTCTACTTCCTCAACCTGGCGCTGACCCTCGTCGCCTCGCGGGCCCCGGCGCCGGAGCCGCCCGCGTTCGCGGAGGCGCTGTCGGGGCCGGAGCACGCGCCGGCGATCCTCGACCGCTGGCGGCCCTGGCTGGTGCTGGCCGGCCTCCTGATCGCGATCGCCTACGGGCCGACGCTCGTCGGGCTGGCGCTGACCACGCCCCTCCTGAGCCCCGGATTCCGCGTCTGGTGACGGCGACCGGCCGAGACCCGCACCGGCCCGTCACCTCACGCCGGCCTGGGACTCCTCCGGCCGGGGGCCGCCGGGCTCCCCGGCCCGCTCGCGCGGCGCCCGGATGCGGTGTTTGTTGAGCAGCCGGTGAAGGGTCTTGCGGTCGACGCCGGCCGCCTTGGCCGCCGCCGAGATGTTGCCGCCGTGGCGGCCCAGCAGCGTGCGCAGGTAGGACGCCTCCAGCACGCTCATCCACCGCTCCTTGGCCTCCTTGAGCGGCAGATCCTCGCCCCCGGCCAGGGCGGCCGCCTCCCCGACCGGGCCTCCGGGAGCGGGGCGGAGCGCGGCCACGCCCCCGCGGGCGACGTACTCGGGCAGGTCCCGCAGCCGCACGGCCTCGCCGTCGGCCAGCGCGCAGGCCCGCTCGATGACGTTCTGGAGTTCCCGGACGTTGCCGGGCCAGGAATACCGCTCCAGCGCCGCCAGGGCGTCCTCGTCGAACCCGCGCAGGCGTCCCTGCCCGTAGCGCTTGAGGAAGGCATGGGCCAGGAGCGTTACGTCCCCGGCCCGCTCGCGCAGGGGCGGCAGCGCGATCTCGATGACGTTCACCCGGTAGTAGAGCTCCTCGCGGAAGCGGCCCCGGGTCACCGCGTCGCGGAGGTCGCGATTGGTGGCGGAGACGAGTCGCACGTCGACGTCGATCAGGGAGGTGCCGCCCACGCGCCGGATCTGGCGCTCCTGGAGCGCCCGCAAGAGCTTGGACTGCAGGGCCAGCGACAGCTCGCCTATCTCGTCCAGGAACAGCGTCCCGCCCCGTGCCACCTCCATCAGGCCCGGCTTGGCGCGGACGGCGCCGGTGAAGGCGCCCTTCTCGTGCCCGAACAGCTCGGACTCCAGGAGGTTCTCGGGGAGCGAGGCGCAGTCGACCGGCACGAACGGCTGCCCGGCCCGCGGGCTGTTGGCGTGGACGGCCCGCGCGATCAGCTCCTTGCCGGTCCCGGACTCCCCCCGGATCAGGATGTTCGCCTCCGAGCGGGCCGCCTTCCGCACCAGCTCGAATACACGGGCCATAACGGGGCTGCGGCCGACGATGTTTTCGAAGCCCAGAGTCTGCTGGAGCTGCTCGCGGAGGTTGCGGTTCTCGACCTGCAGCCGCCGCTGGCGCAGCGCCCGCTCGACCACCACCAGCAGCTCGTCCACCGAAAAGTTCTTGGGCAAGAAGTCGAAGGCGCCCTGCTTGATGGCCGCCACCGCGGACTCGATCGTGCCGTAGGCCGTGACGACGATCACGGGCAGGGCCGGGTCGGCCTCGCGGGCCCGCCGGAGCAGCTCCATCCCGTCCATGCCCGGCATCCGGAGGTCCGTGATCAGGAGGTCGGGGCGCTCGGACTCGAGCAGGGCCAGCGCCCGCTCGGCGTCGGTGGCCCGTAGACACCGGTGGCCGGCCCGGCGGAGGATCCGCGTCAGGTTCTCGACCATGTCCGGCTCGTCGTCGACGATCAGGATCCGGCTTTCGTCCATGGGCCTCTCTCTACCTGCGAACGGGATACCTCGCGCCGGGGTTGCCGCGACCGCGCCTTACCGCTCCGGGGCGCCTTCCCGGTGGGGCGATGGTACCCCAGGTGGGGCACCGCCGCCCCACTGCCGCTCGGGCTGGGCGGAGACGAGCAGGGCGGGGAATCCGAGGACAAAGCGGGTCCCGCGCCCGGGCGAGGACTCCACGTCGATCGTCCCCCCGTGCTCGCGCACGATGCTGTGGGTGATCGAGAGCCCGAGCCCCGTGCCCCGCGGCTTGGTGCTGAAGAACGGGTCGAAGATCCTCGGGAGGTCCTCGGGGCGGATCCCGCGGCCGGTGTCGGCCACGACCAGCTCGACCACGCCCGGACGCTCCTCCGGGGTCCGCGTCTCGATCCGGATCTCCCCCCGGCCCTCGATGGCGTCGCGCGCGTTGGTCAGCAGGTTGAGGACGACCTGCTGCAGGGTGTTGGCGTCCCCCTGGATCGGCGGCAGCCCGGGTTGGAGCCGGGTGACGACCCGGATGCCGGCCTTGCTCATGTCCTTCTCGGCCAGCAGGAGGGTCTCCTCTACGATGTGGTTCAGGTCCACCGGCATGTGCTCGCCCGAGGACTGGCGGGCGAAGGAGAGCAGCCCCTGGGTGATGCGGGCCACGCGCTGGGCCTGCCGGTAGAGGACGGCCAGGTCCTCGCGCACCTCGGCCGGCAGGCCGGTCCGCTCCGCCTCGAGCAGCATCAGCTCGATCCGGGACGACATGATGCCGATCGGGTTGTTCAGCTCGTGGGCCAGGCCGGCGGCCAGCGTGCCGAGTGCCGCCAGCTTCTCCGACTGCCGGGCCGCCCGCTCGAGCGCCAGCCGCTCCTCCTCCATCCGGCGGCGCTCGGTCACGTCCACCCCGAAGGCCAGGAAACCGGCCGCGCTCGTCCCCTCCCGGAGCACGCTGTACCGCCAGGCGATCAGGCGCTCGGCACCGTCGGCGGCGACGACGGGGTGCTCCAGGTCGTCGGGCCGGCCGTCGGTCATGAGCGCCTGGAGCGCGGGCCAGACGCCTGGATAGCGGCTCCGGGGCACGAGGACCTCGAACCAGTCGCGGCCGACGACCTCCTCCCTCCGGTAACCGGTGACCGCCTCCGCCGCGCGGTTGAACAGCGTCACCCGACCCCCGGGGTCCAGCCCGACCACCAGGGCGTTGGCCCCCTCGATGAGGAGGCGCGTGTAGTCCCGCTGGCGCGCCAGGGCCTGCTCGGCCGCCGCCCGCTGCCGCCGCTCGCTGGCCTCCCGCAGCTCGCGCTGGATCGCCGGGACCAGCCGGGCCAGGTGACCCTTCATCAGGTAGTCGTGGGCGCCGGCCTTCATGGCCGCCACCGCCGTCTCCTCGCCGATCGTGCCGGAGACGATGATGAACGGCAGGTCCAGGCCCCGCGCCTTGAGGAGTCCCAGCGCGGCCGGGGCGCTGAAGCGCGGCAGCGCGTAGTCGGCGAGCACCACGTCCCAGACCCGGCGCGCCAGCGCCGCCGCCATCGCCTCCGCAGTGTCGACGCGCTCGAAGACGGGCGCGTATCCGCCGCGGCGGAGCTCGCGCACCATGAGCAGCGCGTCGTCCTCGGAGTCCTCGACGATCAGGACCCGCAGGGCCTCGGCCATCACGTCCCCGGCCGCTGGGGCGGCGGCTGGTTCAGCCGCAGCCAGTAGAGGCCGAGCTGCCGGACCGCCTCGGCGAACTGGCCGAAGTCCACCGGCTTGCGGACGTAGCTGTTGGCGCCCAGCCGGTAGCCCTCGACCCGGTCGCGGTCCTCGGTGGAGGACGTCAGGATGACGACCGGTAGCAGCCGGGTCCGCTCGTCCGATCGAATGCGGCGGAGAACCTCGAGCCCGTCGAGCCGCGGCAGCTTCAGGTCCAGCAGCACGACCCGGGGCACCAGGCTCACGTCGCGCCCGGCATGCCGCCCGGTCCTGAACAGGTAGTCCAGGGCCTCCACGCCGTCACGGGCCACGACCACCTCGTTCCTGAGCCCGGTCGTCCGCAGCGCCCGGAGCGCGAGGACCTCGTCGTCCGGGTTGTCTTCGACCAGGAGGATCACGCCGTCCTCGGCCATGGCTCCCCGAGGGTGAAGAAGAACGTGGCGCCCTTGCCCTCCTCGCCCACCGCCCACACCCGCCCCCCGTGGCGGGCCACGATGCGCTGGACCGTGGCCAGGCCGATGCCGGTGCCGGGGAAGTCGCTCATGGCGTGGAGCCGCTGGAACGGCGCGAAGAGCTTGTGCGCGTAGGCCATGTCGAAGCCGACGCCGTTGTCGCGCACGAAGAACGCGGGCCGCCCCCCCTCGTCGAGCACGCCGAACTCGATCTGGGCCTCGGGCTCCCGGGCGGTGAACTTCCAGGCGTTGCCCAGGAGGTTCTCGAGCGCCAGGCGCAGCAGGTGGGAGTCGCCCTCGGCCTCGAGGCCGTCGGCGACGACGACGTCCACCCTTCGCGCCGGGTCCAGCCGCCTGAGCTGAGCCACGACCGACCGGGCCAGCGCCGACAGGTCCACGCGCTCGCGCCGCATCTCCTGGCGCGTCACCCGGGACAGGGCGAGCAGGTCGTCGATCAGCTCCCCCATCCGGCGGGTGGCGGCCCGGATGCGGCGCAGATAGTCCCTGCCTCGCTCGTCGAGCAGCGACGCGCAGTCCTCGAGCAGCGCCTGGCTGAACCCGTCGATGGCGCGCAGGGGGGCCCGGAGGTCGTGGGACACCGAGTAGCTGAAGGCCTCCAGCTCCCGGTTGGCCGCCTCCAGCTCGGCGTACCGGCGGGCCAGGTCCTCGTTCAGCGCCTGGATGCGGGCCTCGGCCCGCCGCCGGTCGGTGATGTCCCGGACGACGCTGATGACCAGGCGCCCGTCCCCGGTCTCCATCGGGCTCAGGCTGATCTCGACCGGGAACAGGCTACCGTCCTTCCGGCGCCCGGCGAGTTCCAGGCCGACTCCCATCGGCCGCGTGCGCGGCTGCGCCTGGTATCCCGCGCGGTGGGCGACGTGGGCACCCCGGGCCTTCTCGGGGACCAGCACCTCGACCGGCTGCCCCAGCAGCTCCTGGGCGCGGTAACCGAACATCCGCTCGGCCTGCGTGTTGACCAGCGTGATCCGGCCCTCCCCGTCCACGATGATGATGCCGTCCGGGGCCATCTCCAGCAATCCCCGGAACCGAGTCTCGCTCTCCCGGACCTGGGCCTCGCGCTCGCGGTGGCGGTCGGCGAGCCGGTACGCCTCGGCCGTCGCTGCCTCCGCCTGCAGCTGGGCGCGGCGCAGGGCGGAGCCCAGACCCGCGATCAGGGCCGCGGACGTCACGAACAGGGCCAGGCGGACGGCCGTGCTCGCGCTCTCCATGGCCAGCGAGAACGGGGGCGGCAGAAAGACGTACCAGGTCAGCAGCGCGCTCGCGGCGGTCGCGACCAGCCCCGGGGCCAGCCCGCCGAACCAGGTGGCCACCATCACCGCGGCCAGGAAGGGCGGGAACGTGTTGGCCCCGACCCACGGCAGCAGGATGATGTTCAGGCCGAGGGCCAGCGCCGTCGCGCCGAGGGCGACGGCGTAGCGCACCGGCGCCCACCGTGCGGCCGGCAGCGTCAGGAGCACTCCCGGGCGAAAGAGTCCACCGCGCTCCAAGTGTGGCGCACGCGGCCGGGCTCGTCCAGTCTCGCCGGGCAGCCCGGTCACGCCCGAGCGTCGGGCGGCACCCAGGAGCGGCGGCCCGGGCCGACGTAGATCTGGCGCGGGCGCGCGATCTTCTGCTCCGGATCGTTCAGCATCTCCTGCCACTGCGCCAGCCAGCCGGCGGTGCGCGGGATGGCGAAGAGCACCGGAAACATCTCCACCGGCAACCCCATGGCCTCGTAGATCAAACCGGAGTAGAAGTCGACGTTAGGGTAGAGCCGCCGGCTCACGAAGTACTCGTCCTGGAGCGCGATGCGCTCGAGCTCGAGCGCGATGCCCAGCAGCGGACTCGGCCGGGTGGCGGCGAACACGTCGTCGGCGATGCGCTTGATGATGCGCGCCCGGGGGTCGTAGTTTTTGTACACACGGTGGCCGAACCCCATCAGCCGGGCCTCGCCCGCCTTGACCCGGCGGATGAACTCCGGCACGCGGGCGGTCGAGCCGATCGCGCGCAGCATCCGGAGCACCTGCTCGTTGGCGCCGCCGTGGAGCGGGCCATACAGGGCGGCCGCCGCGGCCGCCACCGCCGAGTACGGATCGACGCCCGAGGAGCCGACACTCCGCATCGCGTTGGTCGAGCAGTTCTGCTCGTGGTCGGCGTGCAGGATGAAGAGGACGTCGAGCGCCCGCTCGAGCGCCGGCTCCGGCCGGTACTTGAGCTCGGCCATCTTGAACAGCATGTTGAGGAAGTTGCCGGCGTAGCTGAGGTCGTTGTCAGCGTAGACGTAGGGGCGCCCGAGGCTGTGACGGTAGGCGAAGGCGGCCAGGGTCGGGACCTTGGCGATGAGCCGGCGGATCTGCAGCCCGCGGTGGTCCGGGTCGCGGCTCTCCCGCGCGTCCGGGTAGAAGGTGCTGAGCGCCGCGATCGAGGAGATCAACATGCTCATCGGGTGGGCGTCGCTCGCCGTGGATCAGCAGGTGTGCCACCTCCAGGAAGCTCGAGCGCTCGGCCAGCTCCTCGATCGGGTAGCCCCGGTACCAGAGGATGCCCCGGTCGCCGTCGATGAAGGTGATGGCGCTGCGGGTGGAGGCGGTGTTCATGAACGCCGGATCGTAGCTCAGCAGGCCGAAGTCATCCGGGCCCGTCTTGATCTGCCGGAGGTCCATTGCCCGGATCGCGCCGTCGACGATCGGCACCTCGTAGGACTTGCCGGTGCGGTTGTCCAGGATGGTCAGCGTGTTCCCCACGAGCCCCTCCTTTGGCCGTGTCGCCCTTGCAAGGCTAGTGCCCGACGTGACCGCCGAAGCCTCGGGCATCTGGCGGTGGCCCGGCCAGGCCCGGTGGGGCGCCGCGGCCCCGCGCCCGGGGCCCCGACGCCCCGGACGACGCGGGCTGAGCCGTTCCGGCCATGAAAAGGAGGGGATCGGCTCATTGATCACACCGGGGAAACTTCGCCGCCGCTCCGTTCCAGCCGGCAGGCCAAGCGGACGATCTCCTGGACGCAGCCCTGGACGTCCCGGAGGTCGGTGTCCAGGGCCAGTTCGGGGACCAAGGCCTCCTCGTACGTCGGGACGATGTCCGGTGCCGCGGGCGCGGCCGCCCCCGGCGCCGACCACCGGCCGCGGAGCTCGCGCTCGGCACAGATCGCCCGCGGACAGCGGAGCTGCACTTCGGCGAATCGCCGGACCAGCCGCCGCGCCAGCTCCCGCCAGCGGCGGCGCGGGGCCGTCGCATCGACGATCACGCGCACCCCGGCATCGGCCAGGAGCATGGCCGTCACGACCAGCGCCCGGTGCAGGATCTCGTCCTCCCATTCGAGCGGCGGGCCGGGCGGCATCACCCCCCGGAAGTCGGCCCAGGACAGGCGCCTGGCCGGCAGCCCGCGAAGCGTCAGCTCCTCGACCGCCCGGTCGGCCAGGGTCGTCTTGCCGCTGCCCGGCAACCCCGTGATCCAGATAACCCAACCGGCTCCGGCCGCGGCTGGAGCAGCCGCGCGGGGCCAAGCCTCGACCAGGCGGGCGATGCGGGCGGCGGCCGCCGAGGGATCTTCGACGGCGGTGTCCACGACCAGTTCTGGGCAGGACGCCTCCTCGTAGGCGACGTCGACCCCGGGGACGGTCGCTCCGGGCCGGCCGGCCCGCGCGTAGATGCCGGGCGGCGCGTGTCCCGCCGGCCGGGCCCGCTCACGCGCCTGGCTGAGCGACAGCGGACACCGGAGCTGGACCTCGGCGAAGTTCGCAAGCCGGGCCCGCGCGAGGTCGCGCCATGCTCGGCGGTGACCGGTGGCGTCGATGATGACCGGAAGGCCGGCGTCGACGAGCGCCGCGGCCATGGCGACGAGCGAGCGGTAGACGACCTCCCGCTCCGCGGCGCTGTACTTCGGCTCGGGCGTGAGCAGGCGCCGGAGCGCGTCCAGCTCGAGGACCACGGGCCGCCGGCCGCGCGCGGCCAGCTCGGCGGCGGCGGCGCGGGCGATCGTGGACTTGCCGCTCCCGGGCAGGCCCGTGATCCAGACCGCCCAGCTCACGCGGCCCCCCGGAACAGCGCCTCGACGTCGCCGGGATCGAAGCGCGGATCGCGCATCAGGCCGCGGGCGAAGCGAATCAGGACGGCCCGGGTAGACGGGGTCAGCCCGGGGTACCAGCCCGGGTGGGCCAGCACCAGGGCGCGGAAGGCGAGGAACGGCGGCATCACCTCGCACAGCTCGCTGTCACCCGACGTCCGCACGTAGGTATCCATGAAGACGCGAAACAGCGCCTGAAACGGCCCGGGGTCGCGGCCGGCCGCGCACGACCGGAGGCCGAAGAAGAGGTAGTTGATGGCGAGCGCCGCCACGTCGTCGGCCGGCTCGCCCCACTCCCCGCGGCTCCGGTCCAGGACGGAGAAGTCGGTGCCGTCCCGGAAGAGCAGGTTCCAGGGGTGAAAGTCGCCATGGACGCGAGACAAACGACCGGCGCGGCCCCGCAGCCGCCACCGCCAGCGAACCGCCGCCCGCTCGATCTCCTCGCACACTTCGGGCGGCAGCAGGGGATAGGGGTGAGGGTAGCTGTCGAGGATCCCCATGAGGCACTCCCCGTGCCCCACCAGCTCCCGGATCCTCCGGGCCCACAACACCGGGTCCTCCCGCTTGACGTGGTGCACCTCGGCCAGGAACCGCGCCAGCGCCGCCGCCCGGTCGAGATCCTCGACCTCGAGCGGCTGCTCGAGGAGCCGCTCGAGATCGCGCCAGTACGGCCGACCCTCGGCCCTCTCCACGACCTGGAAGAAATCGACGGCGTCGGCGGCCGAGACGAGCTGGCCCGAACGGCGCACGAAGCCGACGTCCAGGCTCCGGACGTGGCGGGGAAACGTGTTGTAGGCCGAGTGGGCGAACAGCGCCTGCCAGGCCCGGTCGGCCGGGTAGTCGTGGCCGAAGCCCGCAGTCGGTCGCGTGCGCGCGAGGACGAGACGTCGCGGCTCGCCGGCCACGGTGCACTCCACTTCCAGCGGAACCCCGTAGCCGAATCCCTTGGGGTCCGCCGCCTGATCCCCCGGCGCGCCGAGGGGCCGAAGACTCCCCACGACCACCGGGGCGCCGAGCACCGCGGTCAGGTACCGGGCGAGCGCGTCCGGCTGGATCTTCCCGTCGTCCATCCCCGCCAGCCCATGCTCCGGCATGCCGGCCTCAGACCGTCACGGCCTCGCGCGCCCTCACGGCCGCCTCCAGCTCGCGCTGGCGCTCGACCAGGCGCTCGCTGTTCCGGACGGGGTAACGGGCGGGCTCGCGGAGCCGCCTGACCTCCGCCGGCAGCGCGGCGACCTCGCGCGCGCAGCGCTCCCGAATCGCGGCGGGCGACG
>DATLZL010000179.1:0-6674 GCA_035574035.1 Binatia bacterium
GGCGCTGGGGGCGGCGCTCCTCGCCCAGGGCCGGTACGCCGAGGCGGAGGCGGAGCTACGGGAGGCCCTGCGGCTCCGGCCGGACCTCGGAGCGGCGCACCTGGACCTCTGGACGGCTCTCGAGGCGCAGGGCAAGCACGCCGCGCTGGAGGGGGCGGCCCGGGCGGCGCTCGCGCTCCGACCCGAGCACCCGGAAGCTCACGTTCGCCTGGCCCGGGCCCTCACCGCGCAGGGCCGGCACGCCGAGGCCGAGCAGGCGCTGCGCCGGGCCCGCGACCTCGGGGCCTCGTAGCGGCGGCTCGCCGACGGTTCGCGCGCGGTTGGGCCCCCGCCAGCCGTCGGCCTCGCTCGCCGTCGATCAGCGCGCGTCGAGCAGCCGGGCGAACTCCTCGAGCTCCCGGCGGGGGACTTCCGGGTTCCGGCGCAGCTGCTCCAGCACGCCGGCGGGATCCTCCTGGAGCTCGCGGCTGACCTTGGCGAAGACCTTCATCAGCCGGTGGGCCTCGAGGTCGGCCTTGCGCTGAGCGGCGGCGCTGGCCACACGCAGGAGGCCGGCGAGGAAGCGGCTGTCGAGCTTGACGTAGCCGCTCACGGTGGGTCGCACCAGGCTCCAGCCGCCGTCGGCCGGCTCCAGCCGGTACTCGATCATCGCGACGGCCTGGCCGCGGATCGGGGGCAGCAGGGCCTTGTCGAAGTGGCCACGAGCCAGCATGACGCGCGTGCCTTCGGCCGCGTACACGACCCGGAAGTGCCCTCGCGCTCCCCAGCCGTCGTCGAGCGCCATCCCCTCCGGCGTGCGCCAGATGCGGTAGCGGGCCACCTGGAGGGTCCGCGCTACGTGCGCGGCGAAATCGGGGTGGTCCAGCAGGTACTCGAAGACGTCCGGGCGAGCCAGGAACGCCCGGGCCTCGACCCGCGTGCTCACGTCGGCTGAGGCGGTGATGACCTCGATGTGGCGGCGGTCGGGTTCGGGCAGGCGCTCGATGGGGACGGCGGTGGACCGGGCGGCGGCACCGAGCAGGATGGCCGCCAGGGCGGCGATGGCGGCGGCGGGGGCGACGCGGCCGACGCGCTGTGACACGACGCGTCCATTATATGGCTTGACCTGGGGGGCGCATGCCGGTAGGGTCGGGCCACTGCCGCGCGTCCCTCGCCGGTGGTCCCGAGAAGCCCTCCCGAGGAGGCAGAGATGGCCGACCTCGAATACCTCTACGCCGTGGTGGATCGGCTGCCTCGCCGCTGGCGCGCGCCCGGGCGAGGGGTCGCCGGGACCCCGGTCAGCGCCCGGCGCGTCGAGGACGTGGTCGCCGTGTCCTCCCGGCTGATCGCGCTGCCGCCGAGGAGCCTCGCCGCGCTCGTGCAGCACGAGGACGTGGTCCGGGCGCTGATCGACGCCGACGCGCTCGTGCCGCTCGGCTTCGGCACGGCGGTGGCCGATGTGGACGCCTGGGTCCGGGCCCGGCTCGGGTTGCTCCACGACGCCCTCGACCGGCTCCGGGGATCGGTGGAGATGCGGGTACGATTGCTGAGCCTGGACCCCGAACTGCCGGACCGGGCGCTGGCCGAGGTCGCCGAGCGGGTCATGCAGTCCGCGGGGCTGCCCCCGGGCCGGTGTCAGGCCCGGCGACGGACCCTCGACACCGAACTGGCGTTCCTGGTTCCACGAAACCAGGTGGACACGTTCCTGACCCGGCTGGCTCCGGTGGCGGCCCGGGCGGCCGGGGTGGCGGTGGTGCCGGCGGGCCCCGCGCCTCCGTACCACTTCGCTCCCGCGCTCGGCTTGCCGGAGCGGGCGGCCCCGGAGTACCCTCTGCGCCACGCGTGGACCCTCGCATGCCTCGGATCCCTGTCGACCAGGTCGAGCGCCTGATGGCCGACCGTCCCGGCACGACGCTGGAGGCCGCGCTCGACGTCTTCGAGGTGTTCGCCAGCGGCTCGCTCGCGGACGAGGTCTACATCCTGGACGACGTCGGCGGCAAGCGCATCGCCATCGCACCGGCTGCGCTCAAGGACAAGTACCGCCGGGGGTAGGGCCATGGCCATCATCACCATCTCGCACCAGCTGGGGGCCGGCGGTCCGGAGATCGGCATGGCGGTGGCCCAGCGGCTCGGCTACCGGTACGTCGACCAGGAACTCATCCAGGACGCGGTCCGGCGCTACGGGGTGCTCGAGGAGAAGCTCTCGCACCTGGACGAGTCCAAGCCGTCGCTGTTCGAGCGGTTCGACGCCGAGACCCGCCACTACCTCACCATCCTGCAGACCACGGTCCTCGAGTTCGCCGAGTCCGACAACGTCGTGCTCATGGGCCGGGGCGGGCAGTGGCTCCTGCGCGGCATCCCCCACGTGCTGCGCGTGCGCGTGATCGCGCCCTTCGAGGCGCGGGTGAAGAGCTGGATGAAGCGGACCGCGGCCCTCACCGGCGAGACCCCGAGCCAGCGGGCGGCCGCCGACTTCGTCCGTCGCGACGACAACGAGAAGGCCGGCCGGATGCGCTACCTCTACGAGGTGGACATCGGCGACCCGACCCTCTATGACCTCGTCGTCAACACCGAGAAGCTGCCGTACGAGGTCGTGGCCGACATGGTCGAGCGCGCGGCGCGCCACGCGGCGCTGGCGACGACGGAGGCCGGCCGGCGCATCGTGGCCGACCGCGCCCTGGCCTCGCGCGTGCAGGTCGCGCTGGCCATGCATCCGGAGACCCGGCGCTACCGGATCAGCGTCGAGGCGCAGAACGGGGTGGTGACGCTCGAAGGCACCACCGCCCTGGAGCGGGCGGTGGAGGTGGCGCGCGACGTCCCCGGCGTGATGGACGTCCGCACCCGGCAGCTCGAGATCCCGCCGATCCCGCCCTTCGTCGCCTGATCAGCGGCCGGCCGTGGTGTCGGGGGCTTCGGCCACCTTGACCTCGACCGTCCGCGCCTTGCCCTGCCGGATCACGTCCAGGCGCACGGTGCGGCCGGGCTGAGCCTCGGCGGTCAGCCGCTGCAGGTGACTGTAGTCCTCGACCGGCACGCCGTCGAAGGCCACGATGACGTCCTGCTGGCGGAGCTCGGCGCTCGCGGCCGGTGAGCCCGGATAGACGCGGGCGACGACCGCCCCGCGGGTGTCGCGGACCCCGAGAGCCTGGGCCAGTTCCAGCGTCAGCGGCTGCAGGCCCACGCCGATCCACCCGCGCGTGACCTTGCCCTGGTCGATCAGCTGGCTCATGACGCGCCGGGCCATGTTGGCCGGGATGGCGAACCCGATCCCCTGGCCGGTGGCGACGATGGCCGTGTTGATGCCGATGACCTCGCCGCGCAGGTTCACGAGCGGGCCGCCGGAGTTGCCCGGGTTGATCGAGGCGTCGGTCTGGATGAAGTTCTCGTAGCTGGCGATGCCGACCTCGGCGCGTCCGGTCGCACTCACCACGCCGACCGTCACCGTCTGGTCCAGCCCGAACGGGTTGCCGATGGCGATAGCCCATTCCCCGACCCGGAGCGCGTCGGAGTTGCCCAGCGTGGCCACCGTCGGCTCGCCTTCGGGCTCGAAGCGGATGACGGCCAAATCCGTCTTCGGGTCGCTGCCGACGATCCGGCCGCGGAACTCCCGCTTGGAGGCCAGCCGGACGGTCACCGCGTCGGCGCCCTTGATGACGTGGAAGTTGGTGAGGACGTAGCCGCGGCGGTCCACGATCACGCCCGACCCCAGCCCCGGCTGGTGAAACTCGCCGCGCGGCCCCGGCGCCCGGGGCCCGAAGAACTGGTCGAAGAAGTCCTTGAGGACCGGATCGTCGGCGTAGGGCCCCGGGGCGACGGGCGGCCGGCGGGGCCGCGCCACCTGCACGGTGCCGATGTGCACCACGGCGGGCCGGACGCGCTCGGCGACCGTGACGAAGGCGGCCTGCAGGGCGTCGGCCGTGGTGAGCGGCGGCGGGGCCGCCGGCGGCGGGGCGGTGCGACCGAAGGTCGCATGGAGCCAGAACCCGGCACCGGCGCTCGCGAAGACGAGAGCGGCCAGCAGCGACAGGCGCGCGACCCGGGACGTCATGCGACGGCGAGCCTAGGGCGGATGATAGGGACGCCCCGACCGGGTGTCAAGGAAACCGGTGGAAAACCGCGCATTTTTCTCTTCGGTGGGAGAGACGCCCGGGCTCAGAATCTCTGTATTGTCCGACGTGCGCGCCCGTCCAAGCCTCCGTGAGACCTGTCGCGCCGCGCTGTGCCTGGTCCTGGTCGGCGCCATCCTCGGGCCCGACCTGGCCGCAGCGCAGCCGGCGTTGTCCACCGCTTCGCCCGAGCCACGCGCGCCGGCCGTCCCGCCGCCGCAGCACCTGCCTCCGCCTCCGCCCCTCGACGCGCCGGGCCGCAGCCCGACCGGGCCCATCGTCCGGCCGGACCCCTGCTTCCAGGGCGTCATCGCCGCCGGGCAAGGGCGGATCGCCCCGGGGCCGGACTACCGGCTGGGGCCGGGCGACATGCTGGACGTCCACATCGCCGGGCGGATGGAGTCGACCCGGCAGGCGGTCATCGTGGACCCGGAGGGTCTGGTGACCGTCCCGCCCATCGGCGCCGTCCCGGTCGGCGGGCTGACGCTGCGCGACGCCAACCGACGCCTGTCCGAGCGGGCGCGGGCCCTGCTGCGCTACGGCGAGGTCACGCTGGCGGTGACGACGCCGCGCTGCTTCGAGGTGGTCCTGGCGGGGGAGGTGCAGCACCCGGGCGTGGTGCACGCCTCGGCCGTCCGGCGCGTGCACGAGCTCATCCTGGCCGCCGGCGGGGTCACGCCGCGCGGCAGCCTGCGTCGGGTCCAGGTCACGCGCGGCGGGACCACGACCGAGATCGATCTGCTGCGCTTCGAGCTCAAGGGCGATCGGGCCCACAATCCCTTCGTCGAGGAGGGCATGGTCATCCACGTGCCGCCCCGCGGCCCCTCGGTCACGCTGACCGGCGCCGTTCGCCGGCCCGGGGAGTTCGAGCTCGGGCCCGCCCGCTCGCTCCGGGAGCTGCTCGAGCTCACCGGGGGCCTCACGCAGAACGCCGCCCCCGGCCAGGCGCGCCTCACCCGCGTGCTGCCCGACGGCCGCAAGGAGACCATCTCGGTGGACCTCGCCGCCGCGCTCACGCCGCCCGCCGACGTGCCGCTCATGGCCGGCGACCTCCTGTTCGTGCCGTCCCTCACGCTGCTCCAGGACGTCGTGGAGGTGCGCGGGGCGTTCAACGGCACCCCGGAGTCCAGCCGGACGGTGACGGCGGGCAAGACGACCATCGTGCAGCGCTTCGAGCTCGCCGCCGGCGACCGCGTGAAGGACCTCGTCGGCCGCGCCGGCGGCGCCGCCGCCTACGCCGCCCTCCGGCTGGCCACGATCGACCGCGCCGGCAACGGCGGTCCCCGGCAGCGGATCCCCGTCGACCTGCACCGGCTGCTCGTCGAGAAGGACGAGACCCAGAACATCCTGCTCGACAACGGCGACGTGCTGACGCTGCCGGTGGCGGAGGACAAGGTGTACGTGCTGGGGGAGGTGCGGACGCCGGGGCCGGTGGACTTCCGCCCCGAGTTCACCGTGCGGGAGTACCTGGCGGCGGCCGGCGGTCCCACCGTCCGCGGCCGCTTCCAGAAGGCCACCGTCACCCTGCCCAACGGCCGCTCGTACCTGCTGGCCGAGGCGCCCCCGGTGGAGCCCGGCTCGGTGATCACCGTGCCGGAGGTCTCCGTGCGCTGGTACCACGACTACCTGACGATCGCGACCGCGGTCTCCAGCCTGATCACCGCCTACACGGGGCTGTTCATCCTGTTCGGCGGTCGCCTCCCCAACGACTGATGTACGAGGCGTACTGGCGCCTGAACGAGCCGCCGTTCGACAACTCGCCGAACCCGAAGTTCTTCTACCTCTCGCCCGAGCACGAGGAGGCGCTGGTCCGCCTGATGTACGCGGTCCACCATCGCAAGGGCTGCGCGATGCTGACCGGCGAGCACGGCTGCGGCAAGACGACCCTGACCCGGGCCCTCATCCAGCGCCTGGAGGCCGAGCGATACGAGATCGGGCTGCTGACCAATCCGGCCTGGAACGCGACGGAGTTCCTGCGCGAGGTCCTCTACCAGCTGGGCCTGGAGGTGCCGCCCGGGACCCGGGCCGACCTGCTCCACCGGGTGCAGGAGGTCCTGTTCCGGAACTACCAGGCGGGGCGGGACACCGTCATCATCGTGGACGAGGCCCAGCTGATCGAGGACGACGCCGTCTTCGAGGAGCTGCGGCTGCTGCTGAACTTCCAGACCAACGAGCGGTTCCTGGTGACGCTGCTGCTGGTCGGCATGCCGGAGCTGGCCGGCAAGGTGCGGCGGCTCAAGCACCTGGACCAGCGGGTGGCCATCCGCTACCACGTCAACACGCTCGACGCCGACCACACCGCCGCCTACATCGCCCACCGGCTCAAGATGGCCGGCCGGGCCGAGCCGATCTTCACCGAGGCTGCCGTCCGCCTGGTCTTCGACTTCACCCGGGGCATCCCGCGCGAGATCAACAACGTGTGCGACCTCGCGCTCCTGCTCGGCTACTCGCGGCGGCTCGCGGAGATCGACGAGCGCGTCGTCGGCGAGGCCATCCAGGACCGGCTCGGGACCGGCTGATGGTGCGCATGAGCGACCTCGTGCGCGGCGCGGCCGGGGGCGCGCCCCCCGCCGGCCGGCCGGCCCCGGC